>JAACTI010000017.1 GCA_009993495.1 Deltaproteobacteria bacterium
GTAAAGGGAAATAGATCTAAAATTTTCGGATCATCTCCAAAAGAACGGGTGAAAGCATTAGGGGTCAAGGATTCCAGGGGTCAAGTGAAGTGCTAAAAACATAAGGGGTCGAGAGTCCTGGGGATCTCGGGTTACGCTTAGCGTGTCCTGCTTTTCTATATCATTGCCGTCTGCGGCGGCTACTACACTAAGGCATCTTGGGTTCCAGTGTTTTTCTCTGGAGATTTTGTTTGCGCTTCAGTATTTCACTTGAATCCTTGAACCCTGGAATCCTCGAACCCTTTTTACCCACTAAATGAGAGAAGAACCAAAATTTTCAAAAACATCACGGAGGAAGGTTATGAAAATCAAAGTGGATCAGGCGCTGGTTGAATTCCAGCCGGAAACCAAAGAGGAAACCGCGGCCATGCAGAAGGTCTGGGACCTGATTGTGGACTGCGTCAAGTTCAACAAGAAACTGGTCCCGGTGGGAGAATATGTGCCGGTCAAGCGGAATCTGGCCAGGTTCGTGATCGAGGATTGACGGCATAGTAAAAAGTCCGTCTGCTGCGTTACGCTTCATCCTTCGTCATTGCAGTGTACTTTTAAGTACGCCTCATTCCTCAGGACTCGCGCGCCTTGCATCCGGATCTTTTTACTATGCCGTCTCGCTTGGGGATTTTTACGAAGCCGTCAATATTGGAGCTTCAGCAGGTCTACCAGATACTCCTTATCCCGTGAACCGGAGATATTTGCCGTTTGAATGGTGGGAAGGCCGACCGTGATCTTCCCCTTGTCAATCTCCACCATACTGCGGGGCGTGTTGTAGACGCCGTAGGCCAGCCCGCCCACGGCCCCGATCAGGCCGCCGTAGGCCACATAGTCCCAGTGGTCGCTTTTGTTGTTTGAGGTCAGGAGGAAAAGCCCTCCGAGGAAGGCCCCGGTCAGCGCTCCATACAGCGTATCCCGGAAAACCACGGGCATGGCATCGCCCTGGGCCCATGCCGGTTCCGGCGCCATGGACAGAGACAGGGTCGCAAGAATCATCAGAACAGCAATCATTTTTTTCATAGACTGACCTCCCTGATGTTTGGTTTAATGAATATCTTCTCAAAACTTACTATAGAATCAAAACAGAATCAAGATATTTGAAGTATCACCAAAAAATTCGGGGGAGGGCGATCCCTCATCGCCGAAAGACTCCTCCAAGATTGCTTGTCCGCGCGTAAAAGGCGTCCATTACTTGTCCAGAGGACTCCGCACGCCGAGAAGTTTCTGTATCGTTCGGAGTCATTGCAATATAATCACTGCGGGCGCAATAATTTACAGTCTATTCAATGGATTGTCAAAGCCTTCTTGAGAACATGTCCTTGACAACAAACTCGTAGGTATTATATACATGTAGCCGGACAAAAACATGAAAGAGAATGTTAGCCCCTGTAAGAAAGATATGAACTACAACCTGAATAACCTGCTTCAAAAAGCCACAGTTTGCTTAGCCGCATACCTCGAAAAGGTACTGCCATCGTTTTTTGATGACTGGTGGAAGCAAGCCGTCGTCAATAACCTATCGTTCCAGCAACAGCGGCGGATTGATCAACGCAACATCGATTCTCTCGCAGCATTGGACCTTGCCGCTCTGCTTCGAGTGCTCGACCAAAACTGGTATCAGATATCGACGAAGCTGGACCTGACCTCGGAATCTCGCCATTTTGTTAAGGAAATGCAGACAGTCCGTAATCGGTGGGCGCATGCTGGCACCGAGGAGTTTCCTGTCGAGGATGTATACCGTGACTTGGATACCCTACAGCGCTTTGCCTCAGTCATCAACGCTAAAGAGGAGTTGCTCCAAGAAATACGCGTCACGAAGAGATCCTTGCTTGCCAAGGAAATGCCGCTCTCAGCTCGTACCGAAAAAAATGAGCATGAACCGACACAGGAGCGAAAAGATCGTGCCACCGAGTTTGAGCCAGGACAAATTATCTTTCTCAAATCCAATCCCACCATCAAGGGTGCTGTTGTCGCGGTGTTGCCTGGCAAGCCGGAGAACCGCTTCAAGGTTTTCGTAGATGGCGAGACGCAGATATACTATGCATCTCAGTTACAGGCTGAAGATCGGCCGGGTAACGACTCCGAGTTTTTTCCTTGTGACCAATTTCACTCCTACCTTACTGCTCTGCAGATTCGCTATCCGGGACTGTCCACGCTCTACTCACTCAATGCCGCGCGCGTTGATTTCATTCCTTATCAATTCAGACCTGTGCTGAGATTCATCAGATCAGACCGTCCGAGATTGCTGATCGCCGACGGTGTGGGCGTGGGCAAGACTATCGAAGCAGGGCTGATTCTTCGTGAGCTGCAGGCAAGGCGCGACATCCGTTCCATTCTCATCATATGCCCACGCCCGCTGGTTACCGAGTGCAAATGGCAGAATGAGATGAAGCGATTTGAGGAGCGCTTTACTCATCTTGATGGAGGAACCTTACGGTACTGCATTAACGAGATGGATCTGGAGGGGGCCTGGCCCGAACAGCACCAAAGGGTGATTGTCCCCTATTCCTTGTTCGACGAGGTCCTCCTTTACGGCTCGGGGCCGGACGCCAAGCGAAAACGAAAAAAAGGACTTCTGGACCTGGACCCACCCCCGCGTTTTGATCTCGTCATCGTGGACGAGGCGCACCACATCCGAAATCAGGACACTTTCAGCCATAAGGCGGTGAGGTTCTTCTGTGACCACGCCGAAGCCGTTGTCTTTTTGACAGCGACACCGATCCAGCTTGGAAGTTATGACCTTTTTGTTCTTCTTAATACGCTGCGCCCCGATCTTATCATCGATCAGGAGAGCTTCGAGCACATGGCGGAGCCGAATCCGTTTATTAACCAAGCGGTATCCCTGGCGCGTGCACAAGAACCGGAATGGTCTGCTCGGGTTATTGAGGTTCTCGATCAGGCCGCAGCTACCTCATGGGGTCAGGCCATTCTTAGGCACAATCCTGAATTCATTCGGATACGTTCCCGGATCGGGGAGGGCACCGTCGGATTTGAAGATCGCGTCCAGCTCATTACCGACATCGAGGCCTTGCATACTTTTTCAGGAATAATCAACAGAACACGCCGCCGCGATATCGGGGACTTTACGATACGAAAACCGGAAACAGTGGTCGTAAAATTCACCCCGGCCCAGCAACATCTACATGACGAGCTGCTCCTCGTGCAGTCAGAGATACTCAGCAGGCTTCACGGGGATATCAATGTCAAGTTCATGATGACCACGATCAAACGTCAGGCGGCGAGTTGCCTTTACGGCCTTGCCCCTTTCCTCGATGATATCCTCAACCGGCACCTTGACGAATTATCATGGGAGGAAATCGACAACACTGAACCGGTCCCACAAGGCTACGCTGTTGGTTCCATCGAATCACAAATCCAAACCATCCTTGAAAAGGCTCGTATTCTCGACCCGGATGATCCGAAGCTTGAGGCTCTCCGCAACATCATCCGCGACAAGCAAAGCCTGCCAAACAACAAGGTGATGCTCTTCAGCAGCTTTCGGCACACCCTTCACTATCTTTACGAACATCTTAGGGCAGACGGTTTCCGCGTAAGGATGATTCATGGCGGGACGCCGGATGAAGAACGCGTCGAACTCCGGAAGCGCTTTGAGATGCAGAGAGACCTCGATGAGAGTCTCGACGTCCTGCTATTTTCTGAAATCGGTTGCGAAGGCTTGGATTACCAGTTTTGTGATTGTATTGTAAACTATGACCTGCCGTGGAACCCGATGCGCATTGAGCAGCGGATTGGCAGAATTGACCGCCATGGGCAGCAAAGCGAGAGCGTCGCCATATTTAACCTGATCACGCCGGGAACCGTTGATGCAGACATTTATGAACGCTGTCTGGTTCGCATAGGAGTGTTCAATAGCGCACTGGGCGGCGGCGAAGAGATACTCGGGGAAATTACCAGGGAAATCCGAAACATCGCTGAGAACTTCTCACTGAGTGAAGATGAGCGCAGGTCAAAGCTCCAGCAGTTGGCCGATAACAAGATTCGCTTGATACAGGAACAGGAAGAGCTCGAACAGCGTCAGTTGGAGCTCTTTGGCATCCGTTTGCCTCAAGACCAAATAAAGAAAGAGATCGAAGACGCATCGAGCTTCTGGTTATCTCCCGCTTCGATACGCAGGCTCATCACTTTCTATCTTCAGCAGACCTGTGGGAAAGAGCAGGAATTCATACTCGGGGAAAAACCCCTGAAAACACTCCGTCTTTCGCAAGAGGCACGAAGTGGTCTGTTGCGTGACTTTCAACAACTCCACCGGCAGAACACTTCCACGTATCGAGAATGGGAAAATTGGTTAAAGGGTAATGATCAACATCTGTCAATCACTTTTGAATCTGCATGCGCTTCACAATATCCTAAAACCACATTCATCATGCCGCTGCATCCTCTGGTCAAACAAGCGGCTATGTCTTTCGACAAGGGGAAACGCGTTGTAACGGCATTGAAGGTAACCAGCAACAAAGTTCCAACGGGCAGGTACGAATTCGCCATCTATCAATGGCAGTTCCACGGTATTCGGGAGGATTTAGTTTTACGCCCGGTCGCTTCGTCAGAGGACGTGACTGCACATCTTGCTGGTCTGCTTGAGAAAGCGGAGGAGGCCCTGACAGATGAACGCGGAGGTGCCGGCTCTCCTATGTGGGGCGATCTGGACGCTCAGCATTACAAACTGTGGTCCGAAGCCCGCGCCAAACATCGGCACCGGACTCAAGAATTGGCCGCGTATCGTAGGGAGAGCCTGGCAACGAGTCACCGAGCGCGGATCTCGCTATTGGACGAACAGCTCAAACAGGCGGGCAATGAGAAGATTCAAAAAATGCGCCAGTCCCAAATTGCAGCGGCCGAAGCCGATTACGCTCGGCGTATTCAGGATTTGGACATTGCCATGGAGAGGGCGGACGTCACCGCCGGGCCGGTGGCTTATGGGATTATCGAAGTACTGATAGGACCTTAGCAATGTTATTCAACATCCATCAATTATCTGAAAAGCGCAAAAAGTGGGTCGAAGCAAACCGAGAAAACGGGTTTGAAGAGGGCATTAAGCGTTTGCTGACGGACCTATACCCGGATAATGCGCACTTCATCTATGAGCTTCTCCAGAATGCTGGAGATGCAAAAGCAACAGAGGTTCGATTCATCCTGAAGGACGATGGCGTCGAGTTTGAACATAACGGGGATCGCCTGTTTTCCATTGAGGATGTAAAGGCCATTACAAGCATCGGAGTAAGCGCCAAACGGGACGACCCCACCAGCATTGGCAAGTTTGGCGTTGGATTCAAAGCCGTATTTGCCTACACCACAACGCCGAAAATCGAATCCGGCGAATACCATTTCCGCATCCGCGACCTGGTGGTGCCCGATACGGACGGGCTGGCCCCGTGCGCGCTTGGCGAAAAAGAAACCCGCATGATCTTTCCATTCGATAATCCCAGAAAGCCCCCTGAAAGGGCTCTCGCTGAGATAGAAAGAAATCTTCGGCAATTAAACGAAAGCTCGCTGCTCTTTCTCAGCAACATCCGTAAGATAGAATACCTTTTGCCCGATTCAACCTTGGGTTTTCTGGAGCGAACAGAAACAGATGGAAACCGAATTGAGATTTCTGTTCAGCATCCAGAAGATTCGACGCCTGCTTCAGCCGTTTTTCTCCGGTTTGAAAAAGAGGTTGATGTGAATGACGAAGACGGCAAACCCAAGTCTTGCCGAATTTCAGTTGCCTTTGGTATGGAGAAGATTGAGGGCCAAGACACGGAAAAGTCAGGCAAACAGGGAAAGCAACACTCCTCTGCTCAATGGAGAATCAGGCCGTTGGTTCCGGGCCAGGTCTCCATCTATTTCCCTGCCGATAAAGAAACATCCAATCTCCGATTTCACCTTCATGCACCTTTCGCCTCAACAGTTGCCCGTGATAGTGTTCGCGATTGTTCATCTAACAATGAATTGCGGGATCATCTGGCGAACTTGATTGCGGAATCAATGGCTACCATGCGCGACCACGAATTATTGACGGTGGGGTTTCTGGCGACGCTCCCTAATGACAAGGATAACCTGTCTTCATTCTATAAGCCAATCCTGGATAGCCTGATCGAGGCATTCCAGAGTGTAAAACTGACTCCGATGAAACAGGGAGGTCATGCCGCTGCAGATGGAATCTTCAGAGGTCCGGCGCAACTGTCCAATCTTATCAGCGACGACGATTTGGCAACGATTCTTGGCGAGGAGTACTCCCCGCCAATGTGGGTTGCAAATCCTCCACAAAGAAACCAGCGGGAAGACAATTTTTTATCCATGCTGAACATCTCTGAGTGGACGACAGAAGACCTTATGAGCGCACTGTCTGCCCAGTCTGAGCCGATAATGAGATGGCTGACAGAAAAAACAGACGAGTGGCACCAGCAATTGTATGCGTTGCTTGGAGATTTTTTATCAAGCGCCCCGTCATCTCCTTATCATGAAGCATGGAATCGCAAGGAAAAATTAGCAGGACTTCGCATCGTTCGCATAAGCGATGGCACATACAGCATCGGAAGCAAGTGCTACTTCCCGAGCGACGGAGTCGAACACGACGACTTGATGCCACGTGTCGGCAAGGGTGTTTATACATCCGGAAAGAGTGAACAGCAACAGAAAAAGGCAAAAGAATTTCTAGTGGCAGTCGGAGTCCGCGAAGTCGGTGAGACCGAGGAAGTTGAGGCGATTTTAAAGGATAGGTATTCCAAAGAAGCAGTTGACCGTAAATCCTTCAAGCCCGACATAAAGGATATCAAACGCTTTATCGCTTTGGTGGAAAGAGAACCATCACAGGTAAACCTGTTCTGTCATTCCTTCATTTTCAAGCTGACCGACGGGAAATGGGGGCCGCCGACAATTGTTTATCTTGATTCGCCTTTTATGGGAACCGGCTTGAGCGCATACTATGAAGCACTTGGTGATAGGTCTCAACGTTGGGCCTTATCCCAGGATTACAAAGAGTGCGGAATTAGTCCTGACAAAATTGGTGAGTTTGCCAAGAAACTTCATGCTATTTATAAATTGCCGATCAGTGAGGTATCTTGCCACCAAAACCCCAAATGGGATTATCTATCAAGTAAGCCAGGTGGTCATGGCAAGTCTTCGGATGTCGATTATGCTGTAGAGGGATTAGATAAATTGCTTGAAACTCCGAATATTGAATTGTCGCTCCTTGTTTGGCAGACAATGAATTCTTCAGATGAGAAATACCTTGAAGCAAAATACAAGAAAAGTGATGCGGGCGGTTTCAGGTATGCCCATTCCCAACTCGCGCATCTTCTGAGAAAAGCGGCGTGGGTTCCACAAGATGGGGACAAGTTCGTTCAGCCTTGTGATGCCTTTCGTGACCAACTACCCAAGGGATTTCCGTTTGATGCTGGGCAAAAGTGGCTCGAAGCAATCGAATTTGGCATAGCTGTTAAGAAACGG
The DNA here is from genome assembly GCA_009993495.1 of Deltaproteobacteria bacterium. Lineage (GTDB taxonomy): Bacteria > Desulfobacterota > Desulfuromonadia > Desulfuromonadales > Geopsychrobacteraceae > Geopsychrobacter. The sequence goes on from JAACTI010000017.1 coordinate 7,480, forward strand.
AGCGAAGAATATAGTGTTCGGAATCATCAAGCCAAACTAATGGGCTTCGCTTCCGCTGACGAAGCTGAGAGAATGGCAGAAGTCGCCAATCTTTGCAGACAACAAGGGAAATCCCCTCATGACTTGATTTTACAGTTAACTCCCAACAGGAACCAAATGAAGCCATCTTTCCCAAACAAGACGGTAACGAATCCGGAGCGTCGGCAGGAACGGCTTATAGAACAGCTCACCGATTCCCCTGAGAAGGAGTACGAGGAACGCGAAAGAAGCGTTCGGACTACCAGGGGATCGGTCGACCCGACACTATGGCTTAGGAACCAGTACACGAACGACGCCGGCCAGATGGTGTGTCAGATATGTAAGGAAGAGATGCCTTTCAGAAAGCGTGATGGCGAGTACTATTTCGAAGCAGTGGAGGCGCTTTCGAAGGACTATTTCACTAGGGAGCACGAGGCGCAATTTCTGGCCCTCTGTCCATTGTGCGCGGCCAAGTACAAGGAATTTGTGAAGAATGACGAAGGTGCCATGGAGATCTTTAAGAACACACTGGTGAATTCGAAGGAACCCGAAGTCTCTCTGCAACTCGGAGATCCTGAAAGCGTCCGGTTCGTCGAGAGACATTGGCGAGATATCAAGACGATAATAGATAACCAGTTCCGAAAGTAGGAGAACGTCAAAGGCACCCTTATTAATCCTGTCGATTCGTGGCAGCACGGGAGAGAGTATAGAGGGTCTATTATTTTGGCATGCTTTGCCATTTGTTCAAAGAATATGGTAACGTTCAAAAGTTGTGGCATCATGTAATTTGGACCGAAGCGATTTGAATATTAAAATAGCCTCTGATCCCGAGTTTCTTCTTCCA
>JAACTI010000114.1 GCA_009993495.1 Deltaproteobacteria bacterium
CTCCCCGGCACAGGAATTTTGCTGAAGGGCCGGGTGCGCAGGGCTGGCCAAAGACCAGCCTCGATCAGGCGCGGCTCAATTTGTTCGGCGCCCAAAGAACCCACGTCAGCCGCGGGGGTTGCGGTGAATCGGCGCTCATCGGTGCCCGCCAGTTCAATTTCCAGGGAGAGAAAAACTCGCCGTTCACCACGGTTGATCGCAGCCACGCGTCCGGCCGCCGGTGCGGTAAACACAACCCCAGGGTTCTTCTTATCGGTAAAAAGCGGCTGTCCAAGACTGACCAGATCGCCCTCTGCCACCCGCAGATCGGGTTTCATTCCCAGGTAGTCTGGCCCCAACAGCGCCACCCGCCGCAGGGGCGGCCCCTCATCAATCCGCAACTGCGGCGCACCCGCAAGGGGCAGATTTAAACCTTTTTTTATCTGTATCATGGTTAATGCTTTCAAAGAAAAAATTCCGAGGGCAGGCACATAGGCCTTCCCCTACGAAGTCGCATCCAAATTTCGCGTAGGGGAGCCCCCTGTGGGCTCCCGCATTTTTCCAAACATTTTAATTGACCTCGCGGTACCCCAGCACCACCAGCACACAACTGCCGTCGGCAATCAGGTTCATGCCATGGCGGCGACAGAATTCCATCGCCGCCGGGCTTTCTGCCCCTGGTTGCATCCAGATATTCTGAATACCCTTGGCGGCAGCCTGCTGAACAATTTTTTCCGTCACCGCAGGCGGCGTAATCAAGGAAAGGCTGGCAACCTCGGCGGGCAACTGATCGACCGTGGAAACCACCGTCTGGGCTTCGATGATAGTGGCTGCCGGATGAACCGGAATTGCACGATAGCCATGTTGTAAATAACAACGCAATACCTTGTTCCCGTACTTGTGACGGTTGGTCGAGGCCCCCACCACGCCAAAAACCGGGCTCGCGAGAAATTGCTCAATTTGCTGTTCGATGGTCAACTCATGGCTCCTTTTCGTTGCGCTTCAATCGCCTGGCTGCTTAAAAAAGCCGGACGTGAAGAATGTTTCTGACGCACAGCCTCCAGCCGCTCACTGCCCAACTCGATTTTGAAAGCCCGGGCCCAGTTGAGCGTGTGGGTCGCAAGCAGGTCGGCGACCGTGAATCTGTCGCCGACCAGAAAGTCGCGTTCAGACAGGGCCCGGGCCAGCAGACCGAGGGCGCGCTGAAATTCAAAGGCCGCCGTGGGCAGCACCGCAGGCACCCGATAGTCTTTAGGCAGGGCAAACTTATGCTTGCCCATGGTCCACAGGGGCTGTTCCAGCTCGGTTAAAACAAAAAAGCACCATTGGTCATAAAGGGCGCGCTGTGCAGGATCTTGCAAAGGAATCAGCCCCGCTGCGGGGGCTTCCGTCGCAATATAACTGCATATCGCCGCCGATTCGGTAAGAACCAAATCGCCATCGGTGAGTACCGGTAACTTGGCCGCCGGGTTCAAACGCAGAAATTCAGGATCCTGGCCGCCACCCTTGCCCAGATCGACGACCCGATAGTCATATTCGATTCCGGCCTCTTCAAGGATCCAGAGCACCCGGAACGAGCGGGTATTGGGCATCCCGTAAAGTGTTTTCAACGCAACCTCCGTTATTGAAAGAGATGTTGCGCTCAAGAATAACACACTTCAACAATTCTTCTCTCCTCTCCCTCGGTAAAAAATTGTTGGTCGCGAAAAAAATGCGGGGCAAATTCGATTAATCCCTTCGGTAACAACCCTCACCAGAATGCTTCAAAACTTGACCGTGATTTTTCTAACAAAAAGTGGTAAGTTGACCGGTGTTGCGCTTGGAATCAAGTTCAGCCTACATAAGTTATGGCCATGCCATCTCCCCCTATTGCCTTTACCTTTGAGAAACCTGACATGACAAAACATACCGGCTTTCCCCCTGCTCAGGGTCTTTACGATCCGACGAACGAACACGATAACTGCGGTGTCGGCTTCATTGCCAACATCAAAGGCGTTAAAAGTCACAGCATCATTAAACGTGGCATCGAAATTCTGTGCAACCTGACCCACCGCGGTGCCGTCGGCGCCGACCCCCTCGATGGCGACGGGGCCGGTCTGATGATTCAATTCCCCACCGCTTATTATCGCGCCGTTTGCGACTTTGAACTGCCCGCTGAGGGCGATTTCGCCGGCGGCATTGTTTTTCTGCCCCACGACGATGTTTGTCGCGCTGCCTGCATGGCCGCCCTTGATGCCGAAATTGAGCGCGTTGGCTGCCAGGTGCTGGGCTGGCGCGAAGTGCCCACCGACAGCAGCCATCTGGGCCGCAACGCCAAGGCGGTCGCCCCCAGAGTCTTACAGATTTTTGCTGGTCGTGGCACCCTGGATCCCCAGAGGTTCGAGCTGATGCTTTACCTGGCGCGCAAACGCGCCGAAAACCAGGTTCGCAACGGCAAACTCGCCGGGAAAGAACTTTTTTATGTCTGCTCCCTTTCGAGCCGGACCATGCTTTACAAGGGCATGCTGCTTTCTGAACAACTTAACACCTTCTACCCGGAGCTGGGCGATGAACGCATGCGCAGTGCCATCGCCTTTGTTCACCAGCGCTACAGCACCAATACCTTCCCGACCTGGGATCTGGCCCAACCTTTTCGCTATGTGGGCCACAATGGGGAAATCAATACCCTGCGCGGCAATATCAACCGCATGAAGGCCCGCACCGCCCTGTTCGCCCATCCGGAACTGGGAGCGGCGGTCAAAGATCTGCATCCGGTTATAGTGGAAGGAAGTTCCGACACCGCCTGCTTTGACAATGCCCTTGAACTCCTGGTCGTCACCGGGCGCAGCCTGGCCCACACTCTGGCGATGATGGTTCCCGAAGCCTGGGTTTCGAAAGCGCATCTGCGTCCGGCAGTCAAAGGATTTTTTGAGTATCACGCCACCATGATGGAACCCTGGGACGGCCCGGCCAATATTGTGGCCTGCGACGGCCGCCAGGTGGTTGCTATTCTCGATCGCAACGGTCTGCGCCCGGCTCGTTACTGGATCACCAGTGACGATGAAATTATCTACGCCTCAGAAGCCGGGGTGCTCGATATTCCCCCGGGAAAGATCCTGCGCAAGGAACGACTGGCGCCGGGCAAGATGATTCTGGTCAATGTCGAAACCGGCGAGTTCAAGGAAGATCACGATATCAAGGGGGAACTGGCAGCCACCAAACCCTATGCCGACTGGGTGCGCAATCACCTGATTCACCTTGACGATCTCCCCGCACCCGCGACCAAGAAGGTCGCCGCTCAGGGAGACCTGCGCCGCAAGCAGGGCAGCTTCGGCTATACTCTGGAAGAAATGCGCACGGTCCTGGCCCCTATGGCCCTCAATGCCCAGGAACCGGTAGGCTCCATGGGGAACGACACTCCGGTGGCGGTTCTGTCGCGCCACAGCAAGCTGCTCTACTGGTATTTCAGCCAGCGCTTTGCCCAGATCACCAATCCAGCCATCGACCCCTTGCGCGAAGAAATTGTTATGAGTCTGGTGCAGTATCTGGGCCCGGCGCGCAACATTTTACAACCGAGCCACGAACATTGTCGCATGCTCGAAATTGAGCATCCGATCATCACCAACGACGTCCTCGAACAGCTGCGCCACAGCGATCTGGACGATTTTCAAGGCACCACTCTCAGCACCCTGTTCGATGCTGATCAGGGGCCGGAAGCCCTGGAAAAACGCTTGCAGGCCCTCTTCATTGAAGCCGAGGTTGCCATTGACGCCGGGCGGACCATTCTCGTTTTGTCCGATCGCGGGGTCTGTGCCGAAAAGGCTCCCATTCCGGCGCTTCTCGCCCTGTCGGGGTTACAACATCACCTGATTCAGGCCGGCAAACGCAGTCAATGTTCCCTGGTGGTCGAAACCGGCGAAGCGCGCGAAGTGCATCATTTTGCTTTGCTGCTTGGTTATGGAGCAACCGCCGTCAACCCCTATCTGGTGTTTGAAACCCTGCAAAACATGGTGCACCAGGGCATGCTACCGGGGCTGGATGGCAACGACCGCGCCGATGACGAAACCGGGGTTATTTACCAGTACACCCAGAACTACATCAAGGCGGCCGGCAAAGGTTTGTTGAAAGTGTTTTCGAAAATGGGCATCAGCACTCTGCAAAGCTACTGCGGTGCCCAGGTTTTTGAAATTGTCGGCCTGGATCAGACATTTACCAACAGCTATTTTCCCGGAACCGCCAGCCGCATCGGCGGCGCCGGGCTGATCGAAATCGCCCGTGAAAGCCTGATGCGTCATCAAACAGCCTTTGCCGAACAGGTTGATCCTCACCGCGATCTTGAGCGCGGCAGCGAATATTCCTGGCGCCGCGAGGGCGAGCTGCATTTAATGAATCCCGAGGTCATTGCCGTGCTGCAACAGGCGGTGCGCTCAGGAAACCGCGAGTTATTCAAACGCTACACCGGGTTGGTCGATAACCAGAGCGAAAAACTCTACACCCTGCGCGGCCTCTTCAAATTCAAGCGCCTGCTTGAGCCCCTGCCCCTCGACGAAGTCGAATCCGTCAGCTCGATTGTCAAACGTTTCTGTACGGGGGCCATGAGTCTGGGATCCATTTCACCCGAAGCCCATGAAACTCTGGCGATTGCCATGAACCGCATCGGTGGCAAATCGAACACCGGCGAAGGGGGCGAAGATCCACGACGGTATACGCCCGACGCCAATGGCGATCTGCGCCGCAGCGCCATTAAGCAGGTGGCTTCAGGCCGTTTCGGCGTCACCCCGCATTATCTGGTCAACGCCGATGAATTGCAGATCAAAATTTCCCAGGGTGCCAAACCCGGTGAAGGGGGCCAACTCCCTGGCCATAAGGTTAGCGAATACATTGGCGAGCTGCGCTTCAGCGTGCCGGGAGTCACCCTGATTTCACCGCCGCCACATCATGATATCTATTCCATCGAAGACCTGGCCCAGCTGATTTTTGATTTAAAAAACTGCAACCCCAAGGCCGACATCACCGTCAAGTTGGTGAGTGAAGTCGGCGTCGGCACAGTCGCCGCCGGAGTGAGCAAGGGGCATGCGGAACGAGTGATCATCGCCGGTCACGATGGCGGCACCGGAGCTTCGCCGACCTCCTCGATCAAACATGCCGGTATCCCCTGGGAAATCGGCCTGGCCGAAACCCAGCAGACCTTGGTTCTCAACGATCTACGCGGACGCATCATTGTTCAGACCGACGGCCAGTTGCGCACCGGACGCGACGTAGTGATCGCCGCCATGCTCGGTGCCGAGGAATTTGCCTTTGCCACCGTGGCGCTGATCACCGTCGGTTGCATCATGATGCGCAAATGCCATTTGAACACCTGCCCGGTGGGCGTTGCCACTCAGGATGAAGCCCTGCGCGGCAAATTCACCGGCAAACCTGAGCATGTCGTCAACTTCTTTACCTTTCTGGCCGAAGAGGTTCGCGCGCTGCTAGCGGAGCTCGGGGTACACAGCCTCGACGAACTCATTGGCCAAACGCAATATCTGGAAATGGACGGGGCGATCAGGCACTGGAAGAACCAGGGACTCGATTTTTCGCGGATATTGACCAAACCCAAGGTTGGCCCCGACATTGCCACTCGCCGGATCTGCGGACAGGATCACGGGCTCGAAAAGCAACTGGATCATCAGTTGCTGAGCCTGGCTGCGCCGGCCCTGGAGCGCAAGGAACAGGTAAAAATTTCCATGTCAATCCGCAACGCCAACCGCACCTTTGCCACCATGCTTTCCGGCCAGGTTGCCCTGCGCCATGGACGCGAGGGCCTGCCCGACGGCTGCATCACCATCAACCTGACCGGTATTGCCGGCCAGAGTTTTGGCGCATTTCTCGCCCCCGGCATTGAACTGCACTTGGTGGGTGAGGCCAATGATTATGTGGGCAAAGGCATGGCAGGCGGCCGCATCGTGGTGCGGCCTGACCCGGCAGCCACCTTTGTCTGGCACGAAAATTCCATTGTCGGCAACACCGTACTCTATGGTGCAACCGGCGGAGAAGCCTTTTTTGCCGGCAAGGCGGGAGAACGTTTCGCGGTGCGCAACTCGGGAGCATCCACAGTCGTCGAAGGCCTGGGTGATCACGGCTGCGAGTACATGACCGGCGGCATGGTCGTCTGCCTGGGCCGAACCGGGCGCAACTTTGCCGCAGGGATGTCGGGCGGTTTTGCCTATGTTCTAGATGAAGACAACCGTTTCCGCAGGCGATGCAATCTGGCAATGGTCGATCTGGAACAGATGTCGGAAGAAGATGAAGATGTCGTCTGGCTCAAACAGATAATTACCCGTCATTATCACCTGACCAGCTCGCCCCACGCAGCAGAGATTCTGCTTAACTGGGAACAAAGCCTGGAACAATTCGTGCGGGTGTTCCCCCATGAATACCGCCGAGCGCTGACGGAACGGGCCCTAAAGATTGAACAAGCGATGGAGGCAACTCATGGGTGATCCCCGGGGATTTATTAAACATGGGCGACGTGACAAAATTATGCAGCCGGTTACGGCGCGCCTGCAACACTTTGAAGAACATTATGATTACCCCAGCGAAGAAAAGGTCAAAACGCAGGCGGCGCGCTGCATGGATTGCGGTGTTCCCTTCTGCATGACCGGCTGCCCGCTGGGAAACCTGATTCCCGAATGGAATGATCTGGTTTACCGCGGCCAATGGAAGCAAGCCCTTAAGGCTTTGCATGCGACCAATAATTTTCCCGAATTCACCGGTCGGGTTTGCCCGGCACCCTGCGAAACTTCGTGCGTTTTGGGGATCAACGAACCGGCGGTGACGATCAAACTCCACGAAGTGTCCATTGTCGACAAAGGCTTTGAAGAAGGCTGGATTAAAGCGGAGCCCCCGGCCAGGCGCAGTGGCAAAAAGGTCGCAATCATCGGCAGTGGCCCGGCAGGGCTGGCCTGTGCCCAACAGCTCAATCGCGCCGGGCACCAGGTATGTGTCTATGAAAAATCGGATCGCGCCGGCGGCCTGCTGATGTATGGCATTCCCCACTACAAATTACAGAAAGATCGGGTTCAGCGCCGCATTGATCAGCTTCAAGCCGAAGGCATTGAATTCCGCTACAGTTGCGCGGTAGGCACCGACCTGCCCTTTGACGAGCTGAAAACATCCTGCGATGCGGTCGTTATTGCGACGGGAGCCGAGCAACCGCGCGACCTTCCCCTGGCGGGCCGTGAGCTTGATGGAATTCATTTCGCGATGGAATTCCTGCCGCAACAGAACCGCGTTAACTGCGGTGACAGCGATCCTGCCGCCCTGCACCCCAAACACAAAACGATCAGCGCTAAAGGGAAAAGAGTCATTGTCATCGGCGGTGGCGACACTGGCTCAGACTGCATCGGCACCGCCCTGCGCCAGGGCGCAAGTAGCGTGGTCAACTTTGAATTACTCAGCCAGCCCCCGGAAAATCGCGCTGCCAACAACCCCTGGCCACAGTGGTCACGCATTCTGCGTATCAGCTCTTCCGTCGAGGAGATGCGGGTGATGGGCGGCGATGTCCACTACGAACTCACAACCACCGGCTTTATTGGGCGCAATCGCAAAGTCACCGGGCTTGAAACCGCCCGCGTTCGCTGGGAGAACGGTCGCCCCCACCCCATTGAGGGCACTGAAAAAATCTGGAAAGCCGAGCTGGTGTTGCTGGCCCTCGGTTTCCTCGGGCCCCAGACCGAGCTGCTTGAGCAGTGTGGTTGCGCCACCGATCAACGTTCCACTATCGTGACTGACGCCAAAACCCGGATGACATCCGTTCCTGGCGTATTTGCCGCCGGCGACTGCCGCCGCGGCCAAAGCCTGGTGGTCTGGGCCATCAGCGAAGGACGCGAGGTTGCGCGCTGCGTCGATGAGTACCTGACCGGCAACCCCAGCCTTCTGCCCGAAGTTCGGCTGGAAGCTTTCAACTACTGAAAAAGAACTGCCCCGGTGGGAAATGCGCACCGGGGCAGTTTTCACATCCGTGATTTTCCTTTCCCAGAGCCGACCCTCGGTCAAAATTGGGCGCAACAAAAAAACCCAACCGCGTTGAACAAAACTCTGGCCGTTTCTACACTATCAATAACACACGAAACGCCCACGATTACCAGATCATGGGCGTTTCCGACTTATCAGCACATATCAGACACTGATCATTTCCCCGGACGGGAATTATCCTAGAAAAAGCAGTTATCCACGGAAAACACGGAATACACGAACTAAATCAGGAAGATATGCAACTTCTTTGTGTCACCTGTTTGGAGAATGACTGTTTTGCTGTAAGGTTTTAATTTTCCGTGTCTTTTCGTGTATTCCGTGGTTCCAAAAGCCGTTTTTAGGATTATAGTTGTCGCTAGTCACAGCCACGACAAGGCATTGCAGTGAACAAAAATATCCAGTAGGATGTATTGCAATTGCAGTGCAAGGAGATATTAGATATGAAATCGTCAACTATCCCGTCGTTAAGAGTTAAACCGGAGCTTCGTCAAGCGGCAGAGAATGTTTTGCGCAATGGCGAGACCCTATCCAACTTCATGGAAGAATCTTTGCGGGCAGGGATTCAGCACCGGAGGGCCCAGCAAGAATTTATTGCGCGTGGGCTCGCATCCAGAGATGAAGCTCGTCGGACAGGAGAGTATTTTACTGCTGAAAATGTCTTTAACGAATTGAATGGCATACTCACTCAAGCGGAAGGTAAAATCGGCAAGTGAGTTACCAGATTCGTTACACCAGGTTCGCCAAGGAAGACCTGCTCCGCCTCTATGGTTTTTTGGTTGAGCAAGATCTCGCTGCAGCCAGAAAGGCCCTTGATGCCATTCGGAAAGGTGTTGAATTCCTACAAGACTTCCCCTTCACTTGCCGCAAGGCCAGACCAGAAGACCCCTTGCTTCGAGAAATGATTATCCCCTTTGGGGCAAGAGGCTATGTTGCTCTCTTTGAAATTGAGGACAACAAAACAGTCACAATTTTAGCAGTCAGGCACCAGCGCGAGGAAGATTTCCATTAAACAGAGCGCTTGACGTAGCTATTTATCGAACCCTCTTTAGTTGAATGCAATTATTTTGGGTTAAACACCACTCTGAAGTTCCTAAAAATCACCATCTGATTACGTCGATCACCAGACGAGGCAAGGTGCGGTTCATGCTCTACAAAGAGACCATGGCATCGCAGACCCTGATCAGGTTCATGTTTTCCATATTGGCGACAAAATTGCCATTTTGCTTCGGCGGAATTAGCCCCCCCCCTTTTGCCGCCAAGGCTTGAGTTCGTTTTTTTTAAAATGCGGCGCACCGCCTCATGGGAGATAGCGTCGATATAGTCTAACTCAACCGTTTTATCCGCCAACAACCGCAACGACCACTGAGAAAAGCCTTCTGGTGGCTCGCTGCAACTCAACGCAACCAGGTGTGCTTCAAAATCACCATCGGCTTTTTTAGGGTAACCCCGATCTGCCGACCTCTTGTTCAGGGCATAGACGAAACCTTCTTCATGCTGATGTTCAAAACCCGGGAAATTTCTTCGTTTGTTGACCGGGTTTTCTGGAATTCACCTGTGTCGCAATCAAGTAAAATCAGCGCGTTAAGAATTTTCTGCGATTGGTGTTTCCCTTTTGATACGAGTTATTAAGCATTTCTCGTTCGGTTCATGCTAACCGGCGGCGACGCGAAGATTTGGCTGCCATCGCGATTTGGTTTTGCTTTTCAATTAAGCACAGATGTATTTTCCGTCCGGTTGTTTAAGTTCGTTAGGTGCTTTACTTGGCAGCATCAGTAATACCGTATTTTTGCCGTATGTTTTTGTAAATAAAGTTCACATTGTAGGTAAAAACTGCTTCAGGCTTTTCTTTGAAGCAGACAATGGTATTTGATGCGCTTGGCTTAGATATGTTGAATGTGCCCACCCGTCGTTGTCGTAGTCCTGAAATTTTCCTTGTTTTCTCATATTGGTGGCAAATTATGGAAATTAAACCTGGTTTTCATCCCAACCCCGACTTAAAACTGATGGATCAAGTGCGCGAGGTTTTTCACATCCGTGATTTTCCTTTTTCCAGAACCGACCCTCGGTCAAAATTCTGCGGCAACAAAAAAACCCAACCGCGTTGAACGAAACTCTGGCCTTTTCACTCCATCAGCAAGCAGAGGGATCCTTGACCTGATACACCCCATGATGCAACTCGGTGTCGGCCCGGTGGGCGGACAGA
>JAACTI010000115.1 GCA_009993495.1 Deltaproteobacteria bacterium
CGAATATTTTGCAGCCCTGCTGACCCACCATGTTGGTGGGCTGCTGAAGGTTGCGCCCGAATCGACCGTTGATGACGTAACCCAGGTGATGCGCAAACCCGGGGTAAAAATCTTTACGGATTTTCTCGAAGCCTTTCGCCAACGCAGTCGGAAACTGGGCCTGCGCCAGGCCCTGGTTCCCTATTTGATCAGCGGACATCCGGGTTGCACCCTGGCGGATATGGTTGAGGTTGCCCTTTATCTCAAGCATCACCGCCTACGGGTCGAGCAGGTGCAAGATTTCACCCCGACGCCGGGCAGCCTGGCAACCTGCATCTACCACACGGGCATTGATCCCTTCTCGGGTCAAAAACTGCATATTCCACGCAGCGAGGGGGAGAAAAAGCTCCAAAAAGCTCTGCTTCTCTACCATCAGCCTCAGATGCGAAAATTCGTTCTCGAAGCCTTGAAGCTCTGCGGACGCGAAGAGGCCGCCGGCGAACTTCTGTCTTGCGGAGATGGTTTTTCAAGATCGACAAAAACAGGGGCCAAACCATCGCGCCCTCTTTGATGGGGCCAACTTAAAAAAATCGTAACTCTTCAGTAACCTTGGGGCAAAAATGACCGTTGAAAGTCAAGGGCGCCTCGCGCAGAGCCGCAAAGGCGCAGAGAAAACCCAAGGTCTTATGGCTTGAATTCAGACCATAACTTTTGTTTTTCTCCAGCTTAATCGGTTCTTTGTGCTCTTTACTCTAAAAGGTTTTTGCCCTTCTTTGCGGCTTTGCGGCTCTGCGCGAGCAAGATTTTTTGACCGTAAAGGTCTCTCGACCAAGAAAGAGCTGAAGTTACGCAAGATTTTAGTGTCACTAGAAAATCTGTCTCGGACTGACCACGCATTTCTCTGGCCATAAAACAAACATTGACTTCGTTTTGCAAGCCAGTTTTTTCTATCGTAGAATCTCTGCGAGCAGCATCAAACTCCTGCTGTAATCAACTTTATTTTTTTACGCTAAATAAATATTTCTTGACATCTCTGGCCGATTTTTGCTTGTTTACATGGGTAAAAAAAACGCCGTTTTATGTGAAACAAAAGAGATTTACAGTATTTTCAACCAGTTATGGCAAATTTTCAGGCATGTCAAAATTTTCCGCCTGACTTACGAACGTTAATTCCAAACCAAAGGGATGGCCGAAATGTCAAAAACCGCGCTCAAACCAACGTTGAAAAATCCGTTCGCCAAGGACGAAAAGGTTCATTTCACCATCCCCGGTGAAATTGCCGGGGTCACTGGCCCTTACGAAGAGGTCATGCGTGAAGGTTACGACTTGATCGAACGCCCGATTAAATCGGTAGCTGTTAGTCAAATTGAGAAACAACATTTTAAGAAGCGCATGACGGTTTGGGAACGCATCAAGGTTTTAACCAACGCCGAGCCCAACATTTTGTTTCAGAACTGGGGCAAAAACCTCGACGGGGCCTCACTGGTTACCGGCATTCTGAGTATCGGCGGGCGCGATGTCGCGCTTTATGGCCACGATTTTACCGTGCGGGCCGGCTCGATTGACGCCACTAACGGCACCAAGCTGGCCAAATTAATGTACATGGCTGGGGAAAAAGGAATTCCTCTCATCGGCATGAATGACTCGGCCGGGGCCTTCGTGCCCGCCGGCGTCGGCGGCCTCGACGGTTACGCCGAAGCCTTTACCGCCCTGCGCAAAATCAGCGGCGTGGTGCCGTCAATCATGTGTATGTTCGGGTTCAACGCCGGGGGCGGTTCCTACCTGCCACGTCAGGGCAGCTTCGTCATCCAGCCCGAAGACACCTTTTTCGGCCTGACTGGTCCTGGGGTAGTGAAATCTGTCCTCGGTGAAGATGTCACCCCTGAAGAACTGGGAGGACCAAAAGTTCACGGTGCCACCGGCGTTGCCGACTTGACCGTTGCCGACGAAGTTGCGGCCCTGCGCACGGCGATTCGCCTGCTCAGCTATATCCCCGACAATAACAGTGTCATGGCCCCCTACCAAGCGACCAGCGATCCACTGGATCGAAAAACCTGGGAGATCAACACCCTGTTCAAAAAGGCCTTCAATTCGCCAACCGGCTTCAACACCCCGGTTGATGTCTCCATCGTTATTCAGCAAATCTGCGATCACGGCGATTATTTCGAACTCCAACCAACCCGAGCCCGGGAAGTAGTTACGGCTTTCGGCCGCCTCGACGGCAATGTCGTCGGTTTCTGCGCCAACAACTCAGCCGTGGCGTCAGGCCAGATCGATTGCGATTCGGCCAACAAAATTGCGCGCTTTGTGCGCTTTTGCAATATTTACAATATTCCCATCGTTTTCATTGAAGACACCACCGGCTTCCTACCGGGACGCGAGCAGGAAGCACGCGGCATTGTCCAGGCCGGGCGCTCAATGCTGGATGCCATTGTCGATGTCCGCACTCCGCGTATTCTGCTGATTCTGCGCAATGCTTACGGCGGTGCCTACGCATCCTACAATAACTACCCCACCGGTGCCGATTTGGTGTTGGCTTTACCGACCACACGGCTGGCGGTTATGGGCCCTGCGGGCAAAGAATTTGTCTACAAAAATGAACTGCGCACACTGCGCGGCGGCATTCCAGCCATGATCAAAAAACTTGCCGCCGAAAAGGTTACGGCCGGGCTGGAGAGCAAAGAAGCCCAGCATGAAGCGGAAAAGGAAGCCGCTGAATACCTTAAAGCTCAGGAAGCCGCCCTGAACACCCGCTACGAAAAAGAGCTGATGAATCCCAAGGAAGGTCTGGCCCTGGGCTCAATTTCATCGATTGTCATGCCGACCGACCTGCGCAAGGTTCTGGGCGAAAACATGAACTTCTTCCTGCGCCATTACAAAGCCGGCCCCATGCAGGACGTTCAGCGCGAATTCCATTAAAACCAGGCTTCCGACTGAACCTATTGACGCGCAAGAAAATTTCGCTAACCCCCCATGGAAGTGGAGAAAATGACCATGGCTTCAAATAATAACTACATGAACAACCCGCTCATTCACCGTGACCGTCGGCTCAGCCAATCCACCTCGGAATGGGTGCAATCCTTTTCCTGTGAAGATCTGAAACCCCTGATCGTGTGTCGTGGTCCCATCCGCATGGAGGCGATGACCGTTTACAACGAAATGGGCATCAGCCACTTCGGCATTTTGCTGTCGGAAAAGGATTCCATCGTTTACCCCAATGCCCTGTCGCCTGAATTGCGGCAGCTGACTGACAACAGGCGCGTTCACCGGGTGCCCGATTATAGTGGTGCCAGCAAGGAAGAGCGTGTCGAACGCATTGGCCAAATTATCAAAATTGCTAAAGATAATAACTACGATTCCATCTTCGCAGGCTATGGCTTCATGGCCGAAGATGACGAATTTGTGCAAGCGATTGAAGATGCCGGACTGCAATTTATCGGCCCCTGTGCCGCAACCCAGCGCGCCGCAGGAAAAAAAGATGAGGCCAAGCGCACCGCTCTGACCGTTGATGTTTCGGTCACCCCCGGGATTGACAATGTCACCGCCCGCACCCTGGTTAAAAAGCATCCCACCCGTCAGGCACTCCTCGCCCTGGCCAAGGCCGAAGGTCTCAAGCTCGATCCCAAACTGCTCAAAAATGAAAAACCCACCCTTGAAGAATTGGCCGACCAGATTCTGTTTGCCGCTTACGACAAAGGCCTGGATCTTTTTTCTATCGAAGAGCTTTGCGTTCAGATTGAGGCTGAATGCGCCCTCATGTTTAAAAAATATCCGGGTGCGCGCATTCGCCTCAAAGCCATCGGCGGCGGCGGCGGCAAAGGCCAACGGATTCTGGGTGCCTCTCTGCTGGCCAAAAAGAACCCCAGCGAAGCCGATATCAAAAAAGCGGCGGCAGATGCGCCCTCCCTGGCGCGAGAGGTGCTGGCCGAAGTTAAAGCCAACGGCGTAGGTGACAACAAGAACGTGCTGATTGAGCTGAATATCGAACAGACCCGTCACAACGAAATTCAGTTACTTGGCAACGGTGAATGGACCATTGCCCTGGGCGGTCGCGACTGCTCTTTACAGATGCATGAACAGAAATTGCTCGAAATTTCCGTGACCCAGGAAAGCCTGACACAAGAAATTGCCAAAGCCAAAAAAGCCAAAAACAAAGCCCAGATCACCGCCCTCGAATCCGACCTGCAAGTTTTGAAACGCATGGAAGCAGAATCTGAGCGCTTCGGTGTGGCGGTCGGGCTCGATTCTGCCTCAACTTTCGAGTGCATTGTCGATGGCGCACGGCATTATTTTATGGAAGTGAACACCCGCATTCAGGTCGAACACCGGGTCACCGAACTGGTTTACAGCCTGAAATTCACCAATCCCAAAGACAAAAAAGATTTTTTTCTCGTCGAATCTTTGGTCGAAGCCATGGCCCTTTTGGCGCGGCACAAAAACCGCCTGCCACGTCCCGAACGCATCCCCCGTTTCGGAGCCGCGGCCGAAGCACGCCTCAATGCGACCGACTGTTCACTCTCGCCCAGCGCCGGTGGTGTGATTCGCTACTGGTCGCAACCCATAGAGGGTGAAATCCGTGATGATCAGGGGATCTGCTATCCCAATCCAGATACCGACCTGTTTATGAAATACAATGTCGCGGGAGCCTATGATTCCAATATTGCCCTGCTGCTCACCAAAGGGGAAGATCGCCAGGCAAGTTACGAACATCTGTCCAAGGTACTGCGGAATACGGTGTTGCGTGGTTCCAACCTGGCAACCAATCTTGAATTTCATTATGGGTTGGTCAACTGGTTTATCGGCAACAAAGTCATGGCCAAACCGACCACGCGTTTCGTTGTCCCTTATTTAACCCTGGTTGGGCGACTCAAAGAAGAGGCCGGCAAAATCGACGAAGTTTTTGCCTTCCTCGCCTTGAAAAAACATTACGCCAAGCTGTGTGGAGAGGATCCCGCCGAAAAAAAAGCCGTATCCGACACCCTCGACCGTAAGGGCACCCTGTTGACCCGCCCGCTGGAAATTCTCCTCAAAGATCCGCATCTGCTTTCGGGCTGGCTGAGCCTGAACAAAAACAACTTCACGTTTGAAAACGGCAAAATCACCTGGCTGCGCAACCCTTTGGTGATGATTGCTGAAACCTACGAATATCTCAATATGCTGCCACGGGAAGACGCCCCGGCGGCTGAAATTATCTGGGATCACGACTATAAGCTGCTTTCGTCGGCGTTACAGTTTTATGCCGACCTGCGCGACAAATTTGGCCTCGACAAGAGCGAGTATCTCAAACTCAACACCCTGCTCAGCAATGACAAACCACAAGGCGGGCTCGACGCCGAAACCTGGCAGCACGTCCAGGCGGCCCATCGTGGCTTCGAAATGGGGAATGAACTACTGGGAATTCTCTTTTCAGTTGCCCAATCGACCGATTTCTACGCCTTCAAAGTTGAAGAAGATCTTGAGGTTACCATCCCCGAATACCTGCATGATGCGGAACTCCAGGCGGCAATGAAAAAGGTTCTGGTACCACCGCCATCCACCAAGGCCGACGAAATTGTCACGCCCGGCGGTGGCATGTACTACGCCCAGGAAGCCCCTGGAATGCCGCCCTTTGTCACCGTAGGAATGCATTTCGAAAAGGGACAGCCCCTCTTTATTCTTGAAGTTATGAAAATGTTCAACAAGATCCCGGCGCCCTTCTCAGGAACAATTGACAAAATCTTAATTGAAAGTGGTGATGGCACCATCGTTTCCAAAGGCCAACCGATTTTCAAGGTCACCCCCGACGAAAAATTCGTCGAAACCGATCCCAAAGAAATCGAACGCCAGAAACGCGAAGCCACCACCGCCGCCATGGCGACAATTCTGCCGTAAGCAGTGAAGTTAAATGCGTAACATCAAAGCCCCGTCGGTAACATCGGCGGGGCTTTTTTTGGTGGAAATCTCTGACCTTGTTATTGTGCAATTGATTGTGTAAGATTCTGTGTAAATAATATTATTGAAAGGATTCGCTCATGGCTACCAACCTCGCGCTTGACGTTAAGCTCCTCGAAGAAGCCCGTATTATCGGCAAACATGCCACCAAAAAAGCCGTGGTCAATGAAGCCCTGGCCGAATACATCCAGCGCCGTAAACAGGCTGAAATTATAGGCCTTTTCAATACGATAAATCTGGGAACTGACTACGACTACAAAAAACAGCGCCAACAACCATGAAAATCCTGGTGGACACCTCGATCTGGTCTCTGGCTCTACGCCGTAAAGAACCTTCTCAGAACCCGGTGGTCATTGAATTGGCAGAATTAATCCTTGAGGTTCGGGTACAGATGCTCGGTGCAGTGCGGCAAGAGCTTCTTTGCGGCATTAAGAGCCCGAGCCAGTTTAAAAAACTGCAACATCACCTCAGGGCATTTCCCGACCTTGAATTAAGCAACCGCGACTATGAAACCGCAGCGGAATTTTTTAATCTGTGCCGCAGCAAGGGAATACAGGGTTCAAATACCGATTTTCTCATCTGCGCGGTTGCGGCCAATCATCACCTGCCAATTTTCACCACCGACGCAGACTTTACCCGTTTCAAAACCTGCCTGCCATTAACCCTTCATCAGTCCCGCATAAATTCAGCAGAGCAGAAATGCCCTTAGAGCTAAAGCTCCGCTGGGGGTTAGTGTCATTTTCGCCTCAGTAATTTCTGCTATAGCTGGGAATTTTGCTTGCCTTTTAGCAGCAGGAATGCTAGTTATGTCCGCCGTTAATAGAAACGGAGCGTAGCGCAGCCTGGTAGCGCGCCTGGTTTGGGACCAGGATGTCGGAGGTTCGAATCCTCTCGCTCCGACCATTAAGAAATCAAGGGCCGACGCTTTTTGCCGGCCTTTTTTTATTTTCGAACTGAGACACCTGTCCATGAAAAAAAACCACCCAGAAAAAAATAAAACCACCCCTGGGGTTGCAAACAAAACCGCACAGAAAGCGATACCTCAACCAGCCGCTGAAATTTTAAAAATTGACATCACCCAGCTCGACGCCGATGGCGTTGGCCAGGGATTCTATAACAGGGTGCCGGTCAGCGTACCGGGGGCCTATCCCAAGGAAGTGGTGCTGGCCAAAGTTGAACACCGGGGGCAATATCGCATTGCGGCACTGCTGCACCGCATTTTGCGGCGTAATCCGCAACGCCGCGTCGCTTCACCTTGCTCCTGTAGCAATGAGTGTCTGGGATGTGTCCTGATCAATCTCAATGATCAGGCTCAACTCGACTTTAAACACCAGCGCGTGATTGATGCTTTTATCAGCAATAGGCTTAATCCACAGCTGGTGGCACAGCCCCTGGCCGCCGAACCCAACCTGCACTATCGCACCAACAGCAAGCTGGTCATCAGCCGCCAGCGCGGCCCAACCCGCATTGGCCTCTATCGCCGTGGAAGTCATGAGGTGGTCGGAATCGAGGATTGCCCCCTGCATCACCCGCTGATCAACCGCATCGTTCAAGTGGTCGCCGAAGAAATTGATCGACAGCGGATTCCAGTTTACAACCAGCGCACGGCACGCGGCCTCTTACGTTACCTCCTTATCCGCGTCGCCCCGGAAAGCGGCAACGCCCTGGTGACTTTTGTCAGCCGCGAACACGACATCCGCTTTCTCCCCAAACTGGGCAAATGGCTGCAACATAAGGTTCCCGAAGTCATTTCCGTCCATCAGAACATAAATGCGTCAACGGGGAATGTTATTATCGGCAGCCAGACCATTAAAATGCACGGCGCACCCGATTTGTTCGATCGGGTTGGCGCTGTGCGTTTGCGGATTGGCCCGACGGCTTTTTTTCAAGTCAATCACCAGCAAGCGGCACGGGCCTATGGCCTGATTCGCGACTGGGCCAAATTGACAAAATACGACACGGTGCTGGATCTCTACTGCGGCGTCGGCGGCATCAGTCTGCATCTTGCTCAGGACGCAGGCAAAGTTATTGGCGTTGAAGTTGTTGAGGCCGCGGTTCAGAACGCGCGCGCCAATGCAGAGCTGAATCGCCTGGAAAATTGCCAGTTTATCGCCGGTGACGCAACGACAATTTTTGAAAAACTCGACGGGAAGATACCTGCAAAGCTGGCTCTCGCCTGCCTGAATCCACCACGCAAGGGTTGCGAGGTCGAGGTTCTTGAACAGCTGGCCGCTTTGCGGCCGCAGCAGATCATTTATATGTCCTGCGACCCCGACAGTCTGGCACGAGACCTGGCACAACTGGTTGTGCTCGGCTATCTCATATCGAAAGTCCAGCCCCTTGATATGTTCCCGCAGACCGCCCATGTTGAAACTCTGGTGCAGTTGGTCAAAGATGAAAATGCAGCCCGATAATCGTCAGGAGGCTTCAATGAAACAAATAGACTGTCGTAACCTGCAATGCCCCCAGCCGGTGATCCAAGTGCGCAAAGCCCTGCAGGCAGACCCTCAAAGCACCATAGAGGTGCTACTGATTGACCGCGTTGCGCAGCAGAACGTGAAACGACTGGCAGAATCCAGCGGTTATCAGATCAAAGAAGAACAGACAGCTGAGGGCATGTGCATTACCTTAACTCCCGGGCAGCCCGTAACGCGAAATATCTCTTCGCCCAATTCCGGCGGAAGCATTATTTTATTATGCGCCAGCGATAAAATGGGCGAAGGCGATCCCGAGCTGGGCCAGCTGCTACTGAAAAATTTCTTAATGACCCTGCTGGAAACCGCCGAAACCCCTGAAACAATCTACCTGGTTAACAGCGGGGTCAAACTTGTCTGCACCGGCGCAGACACGGTTGAAATATTGCAGAAACTCGCCTGCCGTGGCATCGACATCGCTTCTTGCGGATTGTGCCTCGATTTTTACAAAATCAAAGAACAGTTGCAGATTGGGCGCATAACCAATATGCTGGAAATCGCTGAAGCTCAGCTGAACGCCGGACGGATTATCCGGCTATAAGAGAGAGGGATACAATTTGCGGAGGCAGCTGGCGTTCTGGTGACGTCCACGGTCTTCAAAACCGATGTGGGGCGCATCCCGTCCCAGGTGAGTTCGATTCTCATCTGCCTCCGCCAACAAAAATAAAAAGGCCGGTAACCTGTGAAGGGTTAACGGCCTTATCATTTTGTTGGTGCCGAAGGGGAGACTCGAACTCCCACGCGCCTACACGCACTAGACCCTGAACCTAGCGTGTCTACCAATTCCACCACTTCGGCTTGAAGCGAAGGTGTTTATATCAAAGGATCTTTTCGATTGCAACAAAAATTTCTGGTTTCAATCCAGTTTTTCCTCATCATCCAGGCGCCTGGGAGCCACAATAAGCGTGCGGTATTCGCTCACCGTGACCAACCCGGGTCTGGCCCCCCGGGGGCGGCTGACGTTGCGCCCCTGAGTGACCATAACCTCGACTTTGGCAGCCTGTCGGCCACGGCTGTAGCCGGCGGCAATCTCGGCAGCAAATAGAATATCTTCCTCGGCGAACTCGCCTTTTCGACCATCGCGCTTTAATACCAGATGGCAACCCGGCATGTTTTGCGCGTGAAACCAGAGATCGTCGTTTTCGGTCAGGGTGGCCGACAGATAATCGTTACTGCGATTGTTACGCCCCCAGAAGAGGCGCAGGCCGTTCGGAGTGAGAGCTTTACGCACCACCGGTTGTGCCGCAGGCTTGTTGCGATTCTGCGGTTCGTTTTTAGTTGTTTTTAAAAGCCCGGCAGCGCGTAACTCTTGGCCTATTTCATTCAGATCAACACTGCTGGTCGCTTCGTCGAGAGCCAGCAACAGAGTGTCGAGCCATGCCAGTTCGGTGGCTGTCTCCTGCTGACGGCGCTCAATATGCTCGACACCGCGTTTTTCCTTTTTATAGCGCTTGAACAGTTGCGCTGCATTCTGTTGCGGGCTCAACTCGGGCTCTAAGGGAATTATAACCTGAGCAGGTGGCGTGCACGTCCAATCGGTGACCTCAATCTGCTGCGCCCCCTTTTTGACCCGATGCAAATTCGCCAGCAGCAATTCGCCCAGCTGGCGGCGTTGGGCGAAGGATTCACCTTGCTGTTGCTGGCGGGCGATATTTTCCTGACGTTTCTGCAAGCGTTTGCGAGAGCTGTTGATCAGTTGGCGAAAATGTGCGCGCGCGCCGATTTCGCCCGTCGGCTGCTGATTCGGGCTGAAACACTCATCGACAAACTCACTCAGCTCATTATCGGTTGATTTGATTGCCTCGACCCCGATGGGCAGATACGCCACCAGCTGCTGGCGGCCAGCGAAATCAACCAAAGCGGCAGTACCGGACTTTTGTTGCCAACTCGTGACAAAGTTATTAAAAATTGCGGTCGCAGAGTTCTTTTGTTCAAGCGCTTTCTTCAAACATCTACTCTGATATTTCGACATTGGAGATAACTGGCGCAGCCAGATTTCAAAATCCTCTGCCGTGACACAATCAGTTGGTGGCGTCAAACCAGGCGTCGCCAGAGACTGACGTTCTTTGCGCGGTGGAAAGCGGTAGGGCTGCCCACGCCGTAACTGTCGTTCATCCGTATCCTGGGGTTTATGCAGGGCGTCAATCAGAAGGCCCGCATCGTCTAAAAGGTAAAGATTGCTGCGAACTCCGGTCAACTCGCACATCAAGCGATAGGACTGATCCTCACCGGCAAAACGAATTTCGACCACCCGATCAGTCACCGGCAGAGAAATGGAGAGCAGACGCTTCAAGCGTGCCCGTAAGAGTTGGCAGAAACGTGGGGGCTGGAAAGGGTTGGGGAATTCTTGCTGAGTCAAATGCAAGCGAGCGCCCGACCCGATCTGAATCAACAGTTTGAGATTTTGCCTGCCATTCCACAGGCGCAGAATCAGGCATTCATCCGCTGGTTGATGAACTTTGGACAGGCTGGCACCACTAATCTTCGGCTTCAGCTCCGTGACCAGGCGTTCCAGAAAAAAATAATCGAGATGCAACATGCCATCATCCAGTGTTCATCAGCCCCGGTAGCAGGCAAAAAGTCTAGCCCTGCGATTCCCGCAGGTCTTGACAATTTCTCCGCATCCGCCGGCAAATCAAAAAAAAGCGATCAGGCCACAGACCTGATCGCTTGAATTTTTTGGAGCGGGAAACGAGATTCGAACTCGCGACGTCAACCTTGGCAAGGTTGCACTCTACCACTGAGTTATTCCCGCTCATCTTGTGCCCGCCGTGACGAGCGGGGGTACTTATAACAAAACGAAAGCAAAAGTGTCAACAAAAAATTCCCCTCAAATATGTTTTTTATCCACCCTGCCCCGCTCGCTTTTCAGCGGATTCCAGACCAGCTCAATCGGACTGTTTGCGGTAGTCATCGTAATAACGTTTGACCCGGATCACGTAATCACGCGTTTCACTGAAGGGGGGGATTCCACCATAGTGCTGTACGGCACCGGGACCGGCATTGTAGGCGGCCAGGGCATGGTCAAGGTTACTGTTGAAGCGGTCGAGCATGCGGCGTAGATAATAAGTGCCCCCATAGATGCTCTGGCCGGGATCAAAAGGGTCAGTCACGCCGATTTCGCGTGCCGTGTCGGGCATCAATTGCATCAGGCCTTGAGCTCCGCGGTGAGAAATAACATTGGCATCAAAATCACTTTCGGCTTTGATGACCGCCTTGACCAGCGCACTTTCGAGGCGAAAACGCCGGGCATAATACGCAATCACATCTTCCAGCCGCCGAGCGGGGCTGTCATCGCGGTAGAGGTAATAGTCCCTAGCGGTGGGAACATCGGTATAATGAACTTGACCGGCCGGATCAACATAACGATAAATAGCCGCCTCTACTGAGGTAAGGGCAAAGACGGTGGTAAGAATAAAAAGAAGAAGAGTCGGCATAGATTTCTTGTAGTTGATTGCGAGCGACTTTTCAATGACAAAGTTAGAATCTGCTGTCATTTCTTGACATCCTGCGGATGCACTTCGATAATAACGCCAGCGAATAGGATTTTTCCACCCTGCCCACCCGACCCTGAGGTTTTAGCGACCTCATTGACAGAAATCTTCCAAAGGAAGCCATCGCAATGAAACTAACCACTGATTTTCTTATCATCGGCACTGGTATCGCCGGTCTCAGCTATGCGCTGAAGGTCGCCGACAAGGGACGGGTCATGCTGGTCACCAAGCGCCAGATCGACTTTACCGCAACCGATCTGGCCCAGGGGGGAATTGCCGCGGTGTCTGACCTCGATGGTGATTTTGAATCCCACGTCAGCGACACTATGGTGGCAGGAGTTGATCTGCCCCACCGCGATATTGTTGAGATGACGGTGCGCATGGGGCCGCAGATTATTAATGATTTGATCGACTGGGGGGTTCAATTCAGTCGCAATGCTCAGAACGAATATGACATGACCCGCGAAGGTGGACACAGCGAACGCCGAATTTTTCACGCCAAGGACGCCACCGGTCATGAGATCGAACGCGCGCTGGTTGCTGCCGTCAGAGCCCATCCGAATATCAACATTTACGAAAACCATATCGCCGTTGACCTGATAACCCATGCCAAGCTCGAAAAAAAATCTGACCGCGAAAACCGGTGTTTGGGAGCCTATATCCTTGATATTGCTCAACACGAAGTGCTGACAGTGGGCGCGCGCTTCACCGTGCTCGCCACCGGCGGTGCAGGCAAGGTTTATCTGTATACCTGCAACCCCGATGTCGCCACCGGCGATGGTGTGGCCATGGCCTGGCGCGCCGGCGCTGCGGTGGCCAACATGGAATTCATGCAGTTTCACCCCACCACCCTCTACCACCCCAATGCCAAATCATTCTTAATATCAGAAGCCGTGCGTGGCGAGGGCGCGGTTCTGCGTCGCCGCGATGGCACCGCCTTCATGGCCGACCAGCACCCCCTCAAGGATCTGGCACCGCGTGACATAGTCGCGCGCGCCATTGATCATCAGATGAAAAAATATGGTGACGACTGTGTCTTTCTCGACATGACGCACCAGGATGCGAACTATATCCGCGAGCGTTTCCCCACCATTTACGAAACCTGTTTGTCCTACGGCATCGATATGACCAAGGAACCGCTGCCAGTGGTGCCGGCCGCACATTATTTATGCGGCGGGGTGCAGGTCGATAGTTATGGCGAAAGCGGCATCCGTGACCTGTTTGTTATCGGAGAAAGTGCCTGCACCGGGTTGCACGGTGCAAATCGCCTAGCCAGCAACAGCCTGTTGGAGGGGATCGTCTTTGCCAGTCGCGCAGCCGAAAAATCCCTGCAACGTTTTTCGACCAGTGACGGCGGATTTCACACCATTGCCCCCTGGGATAGCGGCACCGCAACCAACAGTGATGAAGAAGTCATAGTCGCCCACAATTGGGACGAAATCCGGCGCTGCATGTGGAATTATGTGGGCATTGTGCGTTCAAACAAACGCCTCAATCGCGCCTTAAGCCGCATTCGGTTGATTCGGCGTGAAATTCAGGAATATTACTGGGATTTTTACATCACCTCAGACCTGATTGAACTGCGCAACATCGCAACCCTGGCCGAGCTGATCATTAAAAGCGCCCTGCAGCGCAAGGAAAGTCGCGGCCTGCATTTCACTCTCGATTATCCTGAGCGCGATGATCAAAATGGTCTGGTCGACACCGTAATTCCTGGAAGTCGGCTTTCGATAACGCAAAAAACACGAACGGACACCGAAGATGACCATGGAAGAATTGCGTGACGCCATCAACCAGATCGACAGTGAATTGCTGCGCCTATTTAATCAGCGTGCCGCCCTGGCGCTGGAGATTGGTCATATCAAGAAAAAACTTGGTCTGCCGATTTACGATCCGCAACGCGAAAAGCTGATTTTCGAGCGCATGCGCCAAGATAACCCAGGGCCCCTCGATGATGCGGCCGTGGTTCGCCTGTATGAACGGGTGATCGACGAGAGCCGCAGCCTCGAACGGGCAAAAAGTCGGAAGGATAAACCGTCATGATCGTGGTTTTACGTAAAAACGCCAGCGAATCACAGCTGGAAGAAGTGAAACAATATCTGGTGGAACTCGATTGTGACTTCCACCAGTCAACCGGGAGCGATCGCGTAATCCTGGGAGTCGTCGGCGATACGCAGGCAATTGACGAAGAAAACCTTTATGCCCTGCCAGGCGTCCATGTGGTCTTCCGCATCCCCCCCGAGGTGGATGGCCTGTAACCGGGCAGAGGGAACTGCCCGGCGTTTTTTCTGCTGTTTTGTCAGGCCGTAAGGGTTGAAGTGCAGTGTGGACACTTGGTCGCTTGCAGTGAAATTTCACTGCAACAATGGGGGCAGTCCCTGGTGGTTGGTTCCACGGGTGGCGCGACCTCTTCGCGCTTGAGGCGATTGATCTGCTTCACCAGCAAAAACACGGCAAAGGCAACGATCAGAAAACTGACGACCGCATTCAAAAACACGCCGTAATTGATCGTAACCGCACCGGCGGCCTGGGCCTCAGCCAGAGAGTTAATTGCCCCCTGAGCGCTCCCCTGCTTAAGCACAATAAACAGATTGGTAAAATCAACTCCTCCCAGCAGGAGCCCGATAGGCGGCATAAGAACGTCGGCCACCAGGCTCTTAACGATGGTGCCAAAGGCCCCCCCGATAATGATCCCGACCGCCATATCCACAACATTGCCCTTGGCCGCAAATTCCTTGAACTCTTTCAGCATTTTCAGCCTCCAATGTTATGGATTGAGTAGACGTTTTAGCCGACAATTTCACTGCGGGTAAAGACCGAACGCAGTACCTGCCCCTGCGCCTCTATATTTTCGCGCGCACCTTCTTCACGATCTACCAGGGTGACAATGCCAAGCACCACCAGCCCCTCTTCTTCTGCCCGCTGGACGGCCAGCATCGATGAGCCACCGGTCGTGGTCACATCTTCGACAATCACAACCCGCGAACCCGCCGGCAGATTCTTGCGCCCCTCAAGCCACTGGCCGGTACCATGGCCCTTGGGTTCCTTACGGATAATGAAGGCATGTACCGCTTGACCGTCAAGAGCTGCGGCAATGGACGTGGCCGTGGCAATGGGGTCGGCCCCCAAGGTCAAGCCCCCGACACCGTCAATCGGGCCGGGGAAGTTCTTGATTTCGGCCCAAAAGGCCTTGCCTACCAACAGGCCGCCCTGAGCATGCAGCGCCGTTTGCTTGCCATCGAAATAAAAATTACTTTTACGCCCCGAAGCCAAGGTCACCTCGCGTTGCTCGTAGGACTTTTCCAGAATAATCTGCTTTAGTTCTTGTTTAATACTCATACGTTACTCCTTAAACAGGCCAAGCTGCTTGTCCGTTTTTAACCGTGGAAAATGGACGGGATATTCACCGTTGAAACAGGCGGTGCAGAAGGTCTTGCACCCATCGCCATGGGCCTCGACCGCCTGATGCAGGCCAGCCACCGAGAGATAGCCGATGCTGTCGGCGGTGACATAACGCGCGATTTCTTCGACACTGTGGGAAGCGGCAATCAGCTCCTTACGCGAGGGCGTATCTATGCCATAAAAACAGGGGAAGCAGGTCGGCGGGCTGGAAATGCGCAAATGGACTTCGCGGGCGCCGGCATCGCGGATCATTTTCACGATTTTGCGCGAGGTTGTGCCCCGCACAATCGAATCGTCGACCACCACCACGCGCTTGCCTTCAATGATCTCGCGTACCGGGTTGAGCTTAAGTTTCACTCCGAAGTGGCGAATCGACTGCTGTGGTTCAATAAAGGTACGGCCCACGTAATGGTTGCGGATCAATCCCAGTTCAAAAGGCAGCTTGGCTTCCTCGGCATACCCCATGGCGGCGGGCATACCTGAATCGGGCACTGCGATGACCAAGTCGGCGTCAACGGGATGTTCATGCGCCAGCACCCGACCAAATTCTTTGCGCACCGGATAAACCATGCGGTTATAAATGCGGCTGTCAGGACGGGCAAAATAGACATATTCAAAAATACAGGGGGTTGGAGTGGTTTCCTTGAAGGGATGAAAACTCTTCATGCCGGTTTTATCGATTACCACCATTTCCCCTGGCTCGATTTCGCGAATAAATTCGGCCTCAACCAGATCAAAGGCGCAGGATTCCGAGGCCACCACATAACCACCGTCGATACGTCCCAGACACAGGGGGCGGAATCCGTTGGGGTCACGTACGGCCACCATGCGCGATTCGGTCAAAAACAGCAGGCTATAGGCGCCATTAACCGTGTGCAGGGCTTCACAGATGCGGTCGATCAAAGAATCAGACTGAGCCCGCGCCAGCAGGTGAATAATGGTTTCGGTGTCGGCGGTGGTCGAAAAAATTGAGCCGGTCTGTTCCAGGCGGCTGCGCACTTCCTGAGCATTGACCAGATTACCATTATGCGAAATGGCGATACTGCCACGCGAGTAATCAACCATAATCGGCTGGCAATTTTTAATGTCATTGCCGCCGGCGGTCGAATAACGCACATGACCAATGGCCGACCGGCCCGGCAAATGAGCAAACACTTCGTCCTGCTTAAAAACATCGGCGACCAGACCGAGTCCCTTATGAGCATAGAGTCGGTAACCATCAGACGACACAATACCGCAACCTTCCTGACCACGGTGCTGCATGGCATACAAACCCAGGTAGGTTAAATTAGCCGCTTCCGGATGACCAAAAACGCCAAACACGCCACATTCTTCATGCAATTTATCAAACATAGAGCCCTTTTCCGCTTAAAGCAGATTTTCACGAATAAAGTTGATTGCGTTCTGATACAACCACAAACCCATCCCCTCCTCGGGCAGCTTTTCGCGTGTCCAACGGGGATGGTGGGTATAATGAAGATAAGCCTCCGGGTGCGGCATCAAACCAAACAGACGACCACTGGGGTCACAAACCCCGGCAATCGATGCAATGCTGCCATTGGGGTTCGCCGGAAATTCCATGGTGGGAAC
>JAACTI010000425.1 GCA_009993495.1 Deltaproteobacteria bacterium
TCTTGTGGAGGCCAGCACGCCCATCGAGTTTGGCGTGCGCTCATTACCAGCAGACATCCCGGAGGAGGATCGCAATCGCCTGCTTGAACCGATCCTGGGGGAGATTTCCGAGCAGTCGCCGCTGGAACAGGTCCGCCTGCTGAAGCTGGTGCAGGAGCGTATCGGCGGTGGCGTCTCCATGGCTACCCTGAAGGAACAGATCCGCGCCATCCAGAAGGATCGCAAGGTCGAGTTCCGCAACGAAAAGAAAAAGGCCAAGCGGATGTCCGGCGCGATGCCCGGATCATGCCGCGCCCGGGTCGACGAGGTACTGATCGACACGGAACTGGAGAACGGCGCTCCCGACTACACCCTGGCGGCCGAAGCCGCCTACGAATGGTTCAACGCCAATGGTGCCCAGTTCTTTCACACCCTGCAGGGCGAGCCGTTCATGTATTTCGACAACGCCATCTACTGGATGGATTCGCCGGACCGAGGCCGCAAGCGCCATTACGCGGCCATGCTCTACAAGCACACGGGCATGGTGCCGACCACGGGTGGCGGCCGGACATTTTTCGAGGTGCTGCCCAGCCTGGCGATGATCCGTGGACAGGTGCGCGACCATTTCTCCTGGCTGCACACCGATGTGGCTTCCTACACCGTCTATTTCAACCTGAACAATCCGGAACACGAGATCGCCAAGATCACCCCGGACGAAATCCGGATCATGAAGAATGGCGGGAACGAAGACGGCATCATCCTGGACGGCTCGCGGAAGATGAAACCGCTGAAGTTTCTGCCCGACGCCGACCTCGAAGAGGCGGATAAGCTCCTCGTTGATCTGCTGGTGGGCAACATGACCTGCCCGCAGGGGGATCGGTTTCTGATCCTTTCCTGGCTCTCCTGTTTCCTGCTGATCGACTTTGCCGGAACGCGTCCCATGACCCGTTTCGAGGGCTCGGCCGGTTCGGGCAAGACCACCGCCAGCAAGATCACTTCGGCTTTACTCTACGGTGAACCCCAGCACAAAAAAGCCACCGACGCGGCGAACTACACTGACGGTTCCCAAAACCCGCTCATCGTCCTCGACAACATCGAGGTCAAGCAGATGACCGAGGATCTGACCACCTTCATGCTAACAAGCATCACCGGTATCGCCAAGGAGAAGCGCAAGAGCGGTACCGACAGTGAGACCATCACCGAGCGGACCAAATGCCTGCTGAATACCACCGGCATCGAGCCGCTGTGCGGGGAGCTTTCGGAGATCCTGTCGAGGTCCTTCGTTATCAACTTCGATCTCGCCAACCAGGCCAGCGATTGCTTCCTGGAATCGGAGGTCATCTCCGCCATTCAGCAGAACCGGGACCTGATCCTTTCGGCCATCATGAAGCGCACCAGCCATGTGCTGGCAATGATCCAGAAGGGAGCTCAGAAACAGGTCATGCGCCTGCTGCACAGAACCATGCCGACCCATGGCAAGCGCCGGTGCAACGACTATCTGAGTCTGATGTACCTGATGATGCTGGCCGGTTCCGAGGAGCACGAGGTAACCACCGGGCTTGATGAGTTGAGCCCGCTGTTTATCGAGCAGATCCATTCCATCAATGACACCAGCCAGGAGATGGCGCGGGAGTCGAACCCCATCGCGACGGCACTGGGGTCGCTCTTCCACGCCTATCAGAATGCGGTGGAGCTCGACGAGAAGGCCCGCTACGGTGAGGACGACCGGG
>JAACTI010000426.1 GCA_009993495.1 Deltaproteobacteria bacterium
CGAGGTGATGTGAGAGCTGAAAAAAACCGTTTTGCCTTTTTGCTTCAATTCCTTGATCAGATCTTTCACCAGGGCCCGGCCCAGAGGATCAAGCCCACTCATGGGCTCGTCAAGAATGTACAAATCCGGGTCATGAACCAGTGTTTGTGCTAACCCTAAGCGTTGCACCATGCCCTTGCTGTATCCTCGCATCGGACGTTTCGCCGCAGCAACCAGATCGAAACGCTCCAGTACTTCTTCGATGCGTTTTTTCAGCAAAGCCGGTTCCATTTTGAAGGTACGACCGACAAATTGCAGATATTCCCTGGCAGATAAAAAATCGTAAAAAGCCGGATTCTCGGGCAAAAAACCAACCAGCAAGCGACTGCGGGCATCGGTCACATCAAGACCCATCAACCGCACACGGCCAGATGTTGGACGAATCAACCCCATCAAAGTTTTAATCGTGGTGCTTTTTCCTGCGCCATTAGGTCCTAAAAAACCGAAAACTTCGCCCTTTGGAATTGCCAGCGATAAGTCTTTCAAAGCTTCTACGCGGGCCAGTTTTTTGCCGCGAAAAACTTTAAACAAATTGTTAATTTCAATGGCATTCATTGGGCTTTATCCGCAGATTCTGCTGCTTTTTGTTTTTTATAGCTTTCGGCACCGGCATAAGACATCTGGCTGGTGGTTTTAACCGTACCATCGGCGTCAATATAAAAATCACCACCATAAGGATCAAGGGGAATGTCGCTCAGATACCCTTCTTTTTGCAAATGCACAACAGAATCAGGCAATGTGCTGTGTGTTTTTTTCCATTGTTCCAGCGCCTGTTCTATTTGATAAATGCCTTGCAGCGCCGCTAAACGCACTACAAAACTTTTTTTAATCGCTTCATTGCGGGCGCTTTTTACCATGACCGATAAATAGCTTATGGCATAGGCGGTGTTGCCTGATTCGTACATGTAGCGCGCCGCAAGGCGGGTATAAAGATCGGCCCCCGAAAGCTCGGACGCCTTTTTATAATATTTTGCTGCATTTTCGTAATCTTTTAAAAAATAACCATAATTGAACCCGGCAAACAGGGGCAGGTACCAATCCCAGGTGCGATATTTCATGCCGTATTCGAGCAAAGCGTTGGCCTCTTTAACACGGCCAACATCCCAGGTGAGGATAGCCTGCGAAAAGTAGTAGCTGTCCATGTTATATGGATCAAGGCGCAAGGCACCTTGAATAAGCTTGAACATGCCGGGATAGTCAGGGGGCAGGTAAATTTTATTCTGGGCCATCTCAACCAGGGTGCCGAAATAGACCAGCACCTTAAAAACCAGCCCGGCAGAAATCATCGGCGCCTGGTCGGCCGCGACAAACTGCAACACCTCTGGCGCCGCAACATAACCAAGCTTTTCCGCATAAGGCTTTTGCTGCATGTACCGGGTAAATGGCCCCATCAGTGAAACATACAACACAAGCAACGCCAGGCAGATTAACGCCTGTTTCATTGCAGTTCCCGTCGCGAAAAAATTATCACGGTAAAGCCAAGGATCAATGAGGCATATACGGTAAAATAACCCAGCACCATGAAAACAGAAGATGGCGCAACAGGCAGACCATAAATAGCGGCCAACTTGAAATCGAAAGCACTGAAATTGGGGATGACGTAATAAAAGGCTTTGACGAGCAACTTGGCTAGTGCAGGCATTCTGGCACCGCCATCGGTTTGAATGTAGTCAAAAGCTTCCTGCGAAGCCGACCAAGCCAGAAGATGGAAATAGTGCCGAATACCGGCAAAAAAAACGAGGTACTGACCGTCGAAAACAGCAAGGCGAAGCAGACCAGAAAAACATATTTCAAATAGTCCATGCCCAGGGAAATAAACAGATTTGCCCAGATGATCGGTCGATCAGGAGGATGCATAATCGAGGTGAAATAAACCACCAGAAAAGCACACAACCCAAGTGCGCAACTGACCACCAGCAGAAAAGCAGCTACACCAAAAAATTTACCGAGTATGTAGGTTGACCGGCTGACAGGCAGGCTGGCAAAGCTGATGATGTAGCGGCGATCGAAATCCTTCCAAAGAATAGTTCCACCGATAAATATCGAAATCAGTATCAAAATAAAGGAAACCACCGAGATCGACAAAGAAACAGAGAGCGCCGTAACTTGGCGCAACGATAATGCGCTAACAAAAGGAACCATAAGATAAATTATGGAAACAAAGAAAAAACCATGCAAGATTTTATCTCTAAGTAGCCCCTTCAAGGTTAATTCTGCTAATATCAACAGTTTTACTCACAAAAAAGTACAACAAGAGAAAAATATAATTCTCCTCTTGTTGTACTGGAAATCTCCAAAAAACATATATACTAAACTACTGAAGACATACCCTGTCAGAAAGGTAAGGTTCCGGCAGTGCCAGGATCAGTGGGGTTGCATGCTGTGTTAGTCCCTTGATTCGGAATATCTTGTGCATTGATTTTAGAGGCATCAACAGATGCGCCAACAGTACCACCTGCGGTTGCATATTCTTTGCTTCCGCTCAAATGACAAGATGTAGCCGTGTAAGCAATTTTTGTTGCAGCCGCCTCAATAGTCACATTTGTAGAGGGGGCAAAAGTAGCGCCACCAATCGATGTTGTAGCATCTGACTTAATTGTCAGTGCAAACGCACTCGTAGACACAAAGGCCATTGTCAATACCATTAATAACGCTTTCTTCATCATAACCATTCTCCACTTAGTTTATAATTCAAATACTGTTCACTCATAGCCAAATGTTTAGCTAGCCCAAATTACATTACTGGATATTCTTGGGCATCTGCGTAAGCCGACTCCATTTGAGTCTTGAAATTTCTAAGATCGCTTTGGGATGCTGAATTATACGCCTTTGCACGGTAGCTTGAGAACTGCGGGATAGCAATCGCAGCCAAGATGCCGATGATCGCAACAACAATCAGCAGCTCAATTAGTGTAAAACCTTTTTGATCTTTACGAAATTTTTTCAACATCTGAATCTCCTCTCGCTGTTTGAAGTTAAGAATCCGCTGCTACGCGGCAGATCCTTGTTTGGTTTCGATTTGTAGTTTCAAAGCTCAGCAAAAATTGAACCAAACCAGTAAAACCATGAAAAGCAGGACATTTCAGGTCAATGAATTACCAAAACTGACATTTTACGACACACCAAGCTGACAATCCGTGACAATTCAAAAAGTTGGATATTGCTGAAAGTCATAATGATAGGCATCAAAGACCGTTTTTATATTTCTTAAGTCCGTTTGAGCTGCCGAATTGTACGCTTTCTGCCTATAGGAAGAAAACTGCGGAATTGCAATCGCCGCCAAAATACCGATAATCGCGACCACAATCAGCAATTCAATCAACGTAAACCCCCGCTTGTTCTGCACCAGACGTTTCATGTTCGTACCTTGTCAACGACCAAAAAGTATCGCAGTGAAATCAACTGAGCAGCACTAGAGCAATAGCCTTGCCATAAAAAGCAGTATTCCAAACACCGACAATGTTTGCCAATATACCCCCGAAAAACCAAATTGCAAGCGCAACATGAAATTTTTCTTAAAAGCGCCCGCCGACAGCAGATTCGAGCCATGCGACACCAGAGCCTTTGTTCATATCAAGGGAACTCGGCGCTTCACCAAATCACGGGCAAACGCACGGCCACACTCTGCAAATCGGGGGTTTTTCATCTGTTACAGATTTTCAAGAAATCTTCAGGCGCGATTTAACCTAGAAAAAGCAGTTATCCACGGAAAACACAGAATACACGAACTAAATCAGGAAGATATGCAACTTCATTGTGTCACCTGTTTGGAGAATGACTGTTTTGCTGTAAGGTTTTAATTTTCCGTGTCTTTTCGTGTATTCCGTGGTTCCAAAAGCCGTTTTTAGGTTTAAAATCAACACCGGCCTCACACGAAGTCGCGAAGTCGCGAAGAAATCCTAACAGCACCTGAACCGAAAACACATCAGCTTTCTGTTTTTAACGATCCCCGATTTATGAGTTTTTCATCTGAGTTGATCGGTGTGAATCTGTGGTTCGATTTTAAAGGCCGGAACCACAGATGGACTCAGATGAACACAGAATTCTTAAGAGCCGCTCCAACTTTCTGTCTTTTAACTGTAGCCGTTCTCTTTGATACCTTTTGCGAAAGTATCAAGCTTGGGGCT
>JAACTI010000116.1 GCA_009993495.1 Deltaproteobacteria bacterium
GTCGTCAGCCAAAAGTTGGCTGGGAATATCACATACACCGCATCTGGTATACAGATGTACACCACCGAGGCTGGGAAGGCTCTCGGAGTTTCTACTTCCCTGGCTGAAGAAATTGGGATGATGTCCAAGACCGCCGCTGCCTCTGCTGGAGCGTCCGCCCCTCTGGTTAAAGAGTTGGAGGGGATGGGGAAGTACTCGGATTGGGCTAAGGGGAGGGTCAAGGAGTTTGGGGAATCTCTCGGGCTGAATAATAGTAAGTTCGAGTACATGAAGCGTATGGTCAAGGAGACCGATGACGCTATAGTACGACATGCTGAGTCGCTCAAGGCTGCTGGTAAAGATGGGGATGCGTGGGCTGCCTCCGTGGACAGGAATGCTCTTCTACAGGGGCGGCTGGCTGGGCAGTTGAAGTTTACCAAGGCTGGAATAGTGCAAATGGGAGAGGCTACTAGACACGCAGCGTCTCTCAATGAGCGCTTCGCGGTGGGAGTCTCCAAGCTAGCTAGTTCCTTTGGGATTATCGCTTCCTATGCGGCGGCCGGGGCCTTCTTCTACGCATTCACCAGTGCTGTGAGTGGGGCAATATCCGCAATATTCGAGTTTGATCAGTCTATCAAGAATTTGCAAGCCATTACCAAGGCTACCAATGGTGAAGTCTCCGCGATGGGGGACGCTATCTCGGAAGTCGCTGCTACCACTAGGTACTCGGTCCAGGAAGTATCAGACGGTATGATTCTTCTTGGACAGGCGGGCTTTACGGCTGGGGAGGCTCTGGATTCAATCAATGCCATAGCCATGCTCTCCACGGGAACCATGACCGATCTCAAGACTTCCTCGGATCTGCTCACTACTACCATCCGCGCCTTTGGCCTGGAAGCTCGTGAAGCTGGCAGAGTGGCTGATGTATTTGCGGTAGCGGTGAACAGATCCAAGCTGACCGTCGAGAAGTTGCGAATCGCTTTCAACTATGTCGGGCCTATCGCAAGGCTCGCTGGTATGGAATTGGAAGAAGTGGTAGCTGTAATGATGGAACTGGCAAATGCTGGTGTCCGTGCATCTACCATCGGTACAGGTCTCAGGCAAGTGCTGGGAAGATTGGTTTCTCCTACAAAGAAGATTCGTGAAGCATTCATTTCTGCCGGGCTTAGTATGGATAGCGTCAATCCGAAGCTTCATTCCATGCGGGAGATTATCCAAAGACTGTCTGGAGTCATTACGGATGCTGGGACTGCCTTCGAGTTGTTCGGGTTGCGTGGAGCCCCTGCCATAGCGGTACTGATTGAGCAGGGAATCACTGGCTTCGATAGAATGTACAAGGCCATAGCCGAGGGGACCGGTGCCGCCACCGCCATGGCTGAGAAACAGATGGAAGGCCTTAGTAATATATCTAAGAACCTACTTGATAAGTTGAGCTTGTTGGGGATTGCTTTGGGGGAGGGAGGCCTCTCCTCAGCTTTCAGGGTGTTTTATAGTGTAATTGGGGATGTGGTCCAGGCACTGACTTGGCTAGCTTCCACTCCTATCGGTAAGATCACCGTAGCTATTACTGGGATGCTAGTCGTGGTGACCGTCCTCACCGCAGGTATCGCTGGATTGACTATAGCACTATCTGCATTTTCCACAGGGGCTACTATCAGTGCTACCTCTGCCATGGTGAAGGAGTTTGGTCTACTTAGTGTAGCACTTGCTGGGGCTAAAGCTGCATTAGCCACCATGCTAACCTTCTTGAGTAGGAATCCGTACATTGCTCTCCTAACGGCTATAATGGCTACGGTAGCTGGGATTGGTGCCTTGAGCAGCGCCTTTTCCGAGGCTAATCAAAGGTTCGAGAAGAATGCCGCTGTGTTCGGAGCCAGCGCGGACTCTCTCGAAAGGTATAATGAGAAACTCTCTGCGCTTACCGTCGGTTCTACGGAATACGACAATACGGTGTCCAGGATTGTTCATAGTTTTCCCCAGCTTAGGGAGAATTTCTCAGATACTACCAAAACTGTTGAGGAACAAGCGACTGCTGTTGGGGATCTGACCGAGAAGATGCGAGAGCTTCAGAAAGAGAATCTGATAAAAGCTCTGGATAATCAGAAAGGTCAGATGAAACAGCTCAAGGATGAAGCGCGGGCACTCTCCCTGTCATTGAAGCAATCCGGGTTGTCAGCTAGTGAATTTGTGGAGTATTTTAATCTAGTTTTGGTGAAGGGAACTCCCTCTGGATTCTTCAAACAGTTGGGAATTGGAGCTGCGCAGTTTGCAGCTTCCCTCGGTCTGGTTGAGAATCCCGCCAAAAATGTCAATAAGTCTATAGTCTTACTTGAAGACAAAATGAAAGATCTCAAGGTAGTATCTGCCGTCACTGCTGCGAAACTCAGAGAACTTGGAGAGGATGTTGATCTTTCTGAATTGGGGTTGTCGGTAGAGGAGGTAGATGGATCACTACAGGATATGAAATCCTCCGCCGAGGCATTAGAAGCAGCTTGGGATATCATGTCTGATAACGCCAAGCTGGAAGAGCAGAGAAAGATGGTGAGGGCTCTGGGATTAGAATGGGAGGATCTCTACGACTCCCTGGATGATCTTGGTAAAGCAGACTTGGCTGTTACCGCGCAGGGAATGGATAAGAAGATTGACAGCATTCAGAAAGCTGGGGAAGCTGCCTTTCTGACTCAGACTCAGATTGATGAACAGATAAATGAGGAAAAAGCTAAGGCACTAGACCAGTTCCTTAAAAATGTTAAGAGTGCCTCCGCTCAAGAGATTAAAGAGGCTGAGAAGACCGCTAAGGAAAAGCTCAAGATTTACAAGAGCTTCCTCACCGAATACGAACGTCTGGTCAGCAAAAGTATTGATGTAGCCGGGAAACCGTTCGAGGGTGATCTTAGCAAGGTGCAGAAACAATACGACACCGAGCTTACACTGATAAAGAGAAATGCCGATCAGAAGATTCGCATCCTGGAGATGTCCGGGGCGTCCGTGGACAGAGTCGCTCGTGAACGTTTCCGTTTGGATGAGGAGAGCTATCGAGAGAGCATCCGTTTGGCCGAAGCTGCTGCCAGTGAGAAAGAAAGGATTGCCAAGGAGGAGGCTCTAACTAGAGAAGGGATAGCTAATACTTACTACGACGCTCTGGTTGCTGAGTACAATCGTGCTCCTGAGCTGCATGAGGATCTGGCGAGCAAGATCGTGGATGTGGAGAAGAAACGCGCCGACAAAATAGTAGAAATTGAGAGGAAGAGCATTGAACAGCGTAAAGAAGCATATAGCACCCTACTCAGCTTCTATCAGAATTTGTCTAGTAGTATCATTGCTGAACAAGAAAAACTGGCTCAGAAAATAGCCGAGACTTCCCAACGCATTGTGAATATCGAGACCGAGCGTCAGAGTACCTTGCGAGATCTCTCCAGGCAGGATATGTCTGCTGTCCAGAAGGTTGCCGATTCCAGCAAGGCTTATGCGGAGGCTCTCGCGAAGTCCAATTCCGCTCTTAGCCAGGGTAATTACAAAGAGGCCGAAGACTGGGCAAAGGAAGCCTCCGCCATAGCTAAGCAATATTACTCTGATGTCATTACTGCTATGAAGGAGTACACTAAAACTCAGGAGAAAATGAGGGAAACCGAAGCTAAGCTCCGCAGTGAGAAAGCCGAGAAGAAGCCTGAAGCTGCGGATGTGAAGAAGTACGAAGACGAGCTACAAGCACTACAGAAAGTGGCCGATCAGTATAAGACCATGACGGATACCAAGGAAGGGGCGATAGCTAAGTACAATGAGGCGATGGAACTTAGAAAGACTACCGCCAAAGCTTCCCTGGATGCGTACAAGAATGAGTTTGACACGCTGGAAACTACTCTTGGAAGAATCAAGACTAAAGTCGAGGAATACAAACAATTAGTACAGGATATCAGTACTCAGGCCATAAAGCTCGACACCGAGAGTGTCCAGAAACAGCTTGACGCTCTAAAAGCCTCGATCTCCGATATGGACTTGTCTGTAATAGTTGAGTTCAAGGGCAAGGGCTCTTCGGAGACCTATATCTCCGAGAAGATAGCTGAAGTCCAGGGGCTCATTGACAGTCTCCGTACCTATGTCGCGCAAGGCATTGATGTCACAATGTCCTTCGGGACTTCCGAGCAATCGATCACTGATGCGGTTACTAGGATAAAGTCCGAACTGGATAGTCTGAGAGACGACTACAATGAACTGAAAACCCATATTGAGATGACCGCCGATATCAGTCCGGCTATGAAGGAGCTGGAGAAACTCAAGAAGATTATTGATGTTCTGATAGCGGGACCTTTACAAGTCTTGATTCAACTCGCTATCGAGGGAATGGAAGGACTTCTACAGCTCAAGAAAATCTATGACGAATTAATTAATAAGACCGTGAATATAACAGTCAATACCATCTATACTTCCTCCGGAGCTGCTCCATCCGAAGCTGCTCCCTCTGAATCCGATAGATATGGGGGAGAGGTGGGGCGTTACCGAACAGGTGGGAAGGTGCAAGGATTCGCAAGTGGCGGGGGTACCTCATTGTACGATGGGGCGGTACCTGGGTACGGAGGGGGAGATAAACGAAACATACTTGTGGAGGACGGCGAGTATGTGATCAAGAAGGAGTCAGTGAAGGGACTAGGGGTTCGCTTCTTCGACTTCTGGAATAAATTCGGAGGAAATCTCTCCAGATTTTCCACTTTAGCTGCCATGGCCCTCATCAGAATGCTTCGTGCTAGAGCAAGAACTTCCATTGGGATGGTAGCCAGCTACGGAAAGAGCGCATTTGCCACGGGAGGTTTGGTTTCAGGAAGTAACGTGCGGGAATCTCTGCTCCCATCAATCATCGAGGCACTCTCAGGGAGTAAGTCCGTATCGAACATTATGAGGAGTGAGGAAAGCTCCACTGTATCCAAATCTCACATGATCGTGCATTTCCGCCTCGATGACAAAGAGTATCCGGTAGTTGTGCAAGACAAGGATAGTCAGAATATGATAAAAGAGTTTTCAGACAGACTCGAAAAGATGAGGTTGGTCCGTGCTATCTAAATTTGCATTCTATAGTACAGAGATCACAGCAACAGCAGATCCGAGAAGCGCCTCACCTCAGCCTGCTATCCTGGTGTTCTTCGAAACAGATCCGATGGTGCCGGGGAAAGCCAATTACGAGACTGAGAAACAGAGCAGCAAACGAGGGTCTGTGTTTCAGACCTTGGGGGCAATACAAGTACAGAGCTTTGGAGTAGTGGCTGGAGATAGACGAATAGGTATCTCCGATGTAGACGCTCTTACTCAATCTGTCGTCACTTCCCTGGATGCTCTGTATGCCTCCGATAGTCAATACTACTTCACCGATGGAGTCAAGGTATGGAAAGTCATGTTTGACTTCCAGAACGGATTCAGGAAGTGGATGAACGTACTAGCTGCGACCTTCTTCTGGCCTGTGTACTCCTATGAGATTAACCTCATTGTGATAGAAGGACCGTATTGATGGCTTACTCTTGGAGAGTCACCCTGAACTCGGTAGATATCTCTGCTAAGGTCGTGTCCTTTTCCATCACGTCCAATATAGAGAATTTCTGCCGTGAGTTATCTCTCAATACCGTGGACACTGATGTCTACTCAGCCTTCTCATTTACTCAATTCCCTTCTGATACGGCTCTGGAGGTTTTCACCAATATCGGCTCTGGATTTGTGAGTCAGGGACAATTCTACATTGAGCGGCCGACTCTTGAGATAACTCCGAATGCCACGCAACTTCAAGGAGTATGGGGAAGATCGAAGCAGGCTAAGCTCGGAGCCCCATTCGCATTGAAGGTGGATAAGATTTGGGCTTCCGATACCTCTTTCTTCTCTATCTGCCAGGAGATGCATGATCTAGTCGGGCTCACATGGAGTAGCTCGTACTCCTCGATTGGTGATTTCACCATAGCTGCTTACTCGTTCCAAGCTGATGGTATCTATCCTATTGATGTCATTTCTAGGCTTGCTGGGTACGCCGGAGCTATTGTTACCTCATCGAAGGACTCGCACATAAGAATAGTCAGGAGAGACTTCGCCCCGACTTCCGTTGACAGAGCAATTCAGGGGATTGAGGCTCAGCGTATTCTCGATCGTCCAATCTGGCCAGACTTTGGAAACAGAATCAAGGTCTCCTCTACTGGAGGTACGTCTGGCTACTCCATAGATATTCTCGAAGACAAACTCTGCTTTCTTGGGGATGGAACCGGAAGCCTAGTAGTTTATGCACAAGTATCCGACTCGGATGGGAGAGCTCTCGATAATACTGTCGTTTCCTGGAGCATCGATAGGACTGATCTAGCTACTCTAGCATACTCCGAGACCTCCACATCCACGCGAACGGTGGATGAGGAGGAACAGAAAGCTGCTGATTACCTCACCGTCACCGTAGAACATCCTCCGATATCAGTACAGAGTGTCTACGCAAAGAGCGATGTCGATAGAGAAACTAATCTTCTGAATGGGGGGTATACGCTCGACGGGGCGACGATCACCTTTACCAATCCACTCCCTTACTGTGATACAACACTTCTCATAACGTACACTTGTGACGGAATTGCCTCCAATACCGTGTATGGCGGATCTACCAGTGGAACAGCTACGCTCACAGCCAAGGCAGGTGGGACCAAGGACGATATAAAGATCTACGTTGGTAATCCTTGTGAGTGCTCGGATGAGATAGGTGATGATGATGGCGACTCTGAATTCGGAATAGATCTGGAAGCTATCCCTAATCCCATTTGCTGTATGGATTCTACTTCTGGAACGTGTGCTTGTTCAATGCCGGAAGGATGTATCTCCAGGATATTAGTGACCGCCTATGAGTTTGGAGTAATGGATGACGGCCGCATTGTTGATTTTGTTGATATTTCAAATCCTATCATTGGGGAGCTTCTCTACACACAAGTCAGATTGGGCACCATCAAGGTGGAGGATGTCCCGGCAACTGTAGTGGAGGAGCTTCCTAGTACGTGGAGGTGCGAGACTAAGTACTTTTTCACCAGTCCCCCTTCAGCTAAATACTACTTTCCAGATGGATCTTATGTCCCGTTTATTGGTACCAGTATCGATGGCAGGGATGTCTATGTAAATAAGACGATGGCAGCTCCTGTAGAGTTGGGATCATATATCTATCTTTCTGGCTACATAAACGGGGCTGCAATAAACTACTTTGAGGGATATGGTAAAGGCTCCGCTACTATTCAGGCTTCCGTGCAGGGAAGTAGAGAAGAACCTTACACTACTACTATTGATATTGAAGTGAAATGCGGAACCAGTCCCAATCCAACACCCAATCCAAATCCGCATCCATGGATTCCTCCTAGTCCTAAGCCTAAGCCTGACCCTGACCCTGACCCTAATCCTGGCTGGTGCAAGGATAAATCCGGCACTCCTATTCCATGTGAAATGCCGAAATGGTGTTGTAATAAAAATGGAGAGCCTGGATGTTGGCTGGAAGAGGAGTGTGATGAACCTCCCCCAAGTGGTTGTGTTACCACGGATATGAGTGACAATCCAGATGCTTATGACTCCTCACAGAGATTCGGGGCTTACGGAGAGACGTGCACCTGCGAGATTCTCTGCGAGGGGGAAATTGAGAAATATGGAACGACTCAGACCTATGATGGATCTAGTTACAGAACCTTGAGTCAGATAGCTACGGAGGATTACGGACTCACCGAGGGGACTCCAGAGCACACCGAGAAGATGGGAGAACTTCACGACGACGCGCTGTCCTTATGTGTCGATGAGTGTGAGGCGAGCGAAGCTTGTCAGGGTGAGGTTCCGGTAATATCCGGAGCAGATTCTATTCCTCCAGGAGCTGGAGAATATCCCTACTCAGTCTCTGGGGGCGTACCTCCGTACACTTGGTCCGTATCTGGGAATGGGGGGCAAGGAGGAGCTAGTATTTCTTCTAGTGGAGTTCTTTCTATACAAAAGGCGAACTGTGGTTCATACATAATTAGTGCCACCGATGCCTGTGGGGTTGAGGGTACGTTTAGTGTGCGTAGTAGTAGCGGAAAATGGAGGAAAAATTGGCATGAATGCGAACCTTGTCATACGATGCCCGG
>JAACTI010000117.1 GCA_009993495.1 Deltaproteobacteria bacterium
TTCAACAAATTAACGTCCTCTGCGATCCCAGTGCGATTTTCGCGGCTGAAAGCCGCTCCCACAAAAAAAAGGGCTGAACCATTACAAAACTTGCTTTGTGCTGTTTTATGGAGTTATTTCTCTTCACGCACACCCCAGCAGTTCAAGTGCGATTCGGTATCGCCGCGGTGAGCTGACAAACCAACTGACACAACAGTTAATCTTTGATCAACATTGTCAATCTGAGCACTAAGCCTCCCTTCAACGCGATCAAGCTTCTCCGCGAGCATTTTATGCCCTTCAGCCAGAAGTTCAAATGTGTGTTGAACGTCCTCAGAAAAAACCCCCACGACACGCGTCATCATAGCTTCAAGTTCTTTCATGTCCTTTTCATTCATAATATGGCCCCTTTTTGCCATCTCGGCATATCGTGAAAAGATTCAGTCCGCTAACTGCAGGGGTTCCCCTCGCGGGGCCCCTGTTTGTAAAGCTTGCATTTTCAGCGCCTGAACAAAAAACCAGGCGCCGTCCGGGGGCGAAACCCCGCGACCTTGACCCGAAAACCTTGTCTCACATGAAGGCACGAAGAAAAGCATAACCTCACCCATCATCTGCGCGATTTTCGCGGCTGAAAGCCGCTCCCACAAAAAAGGGCATAACCCCCCTCGATCCCCCCTTAACTTAAGCGGGGAGGAAGGGCAAACCGAAAAACCTTGTCGCACACGAACCAGGTGCGAAGGAAAGCATAACCTCACCCATCACCGGCGAGATTTTCGCGGCTGAAAGCCGCTCCCACAAAAAAAAGGGCATAACCATAACCGGGAAAATCAGCGCAGCACCGTCACCGTTTAGCCCGTGTGAGCGCAGCGAGCCGGGGCCTTTGGGTTTTCGCCAGGCTAGCAGCATCAGTTATTAACGCGCAGCCGACAAGCATCTGGCACTAAAATACCCCAGGTTCCCCGCCGCTGGTCGTGAATCACCGCCACCGCCTCGAGTGTCGGTTAAGAAACAGAAACGGTGCACCGGTCGGCAGCTTTCCGGGAAAGGCGACATTCACCAGCATGCTTAACCCTTCAAAGTGCTTGCGTGGCAATCAGCAGTCGCCAACAATCCCTGTTCAAGAATCCTTGGCAGTCGCGTCGGATTATGGGCGTCAGATCCGAAACATGTATACGCCCCTGCCCGATAAAAAGACTCGGCCTGTATCTTTACGTCCGTTCCGTAAATACCTGAAAAAGAGCCAAGGTTCCCTTGGAAAAAACACCCCATCCCAAGTAATTCCTGAACGAGGTCAAGGCGTTCAATTTGATGTTCTTCCTTCCGGCGACGCTTGAAACGCCTGAAAAAACTTTGGGGGGGGGCGGCTGGGGCAAGGAA
The DNA here is from genome assembly GCA_009993495.1 of Deltaproteobacteria bacterium. Taxonomy (GTDB): domain Bacteria; phylum Desulfobacterota; class Desulfuromonadia; order Desulfuromonadales; family Geopsychrobacteraceae; genus Geopsychrobacter. The sequence goes on from JAACTI010000117.1 coordinate 1,357, forward strand.
TTCATACCGCTCAGGGTGGGCTAGAAGTGGGGTGCAACCACGACGACGTATAGTAAAAAGAAAATCCTTTATACGCTTTGGATCGGCCCGAATGGGAGCTTCCACCAGCAGATAATTCGTATTCCCCAGGGTCAGGGGGTTATTTAACTGCTGAGGAAAGAATTCATCGAGAAAATACTCCATCCCCACGTGGAGCTTCAGAGGAATTTCAACTTTGTCCAATTCGGCCTGTAATGCAATAACGGCTTGCCGAACAATTTCCGGAGTATTTTCGAAAACACCCTTCATACAATGCGGGGTACAATAAACCTCAGAAAAACCGTTATCCACCAAAATAGAAGCAATGGCAATGGCATCATCCAGAGTCTTGGCGCCATCATCAATTCCAGGCAGAATATGGCAATGCCAGTCGGTAATGGTTGTTGTTTTATTCTGCCTCATTATACCCTTCAGGTGCGATTTTCGCGGCTGAAAGCCGCTCCCACAAAAAAGGGCTCAACCATAACCGGAAAAATCAACGCAGCGCCGTCACCGTTTAGCCCGTGTGAGCGTAGCGAGCCGGGGCCTTTGGTTTTCGTGTCTGGCTAGCAGCGTTGGTTGTTGATTCGCGGGCAACAAGCGGCCAGCACAAAAGCCCCCCAGTTCATCATGCCGCCCGCAGGGCAAGCCCTTTTTGCTGACTTTTTGTGGCGCTTGAACAAAAAGTCAGGCGCCGTGCGGGGGCGCAACCCCGCGGTCTTGATTTTGTTTTGTGCCCCAAAACTTATTCAAAAAATTAACGTCCTCTGCGATCCCTGTGCGATTTTCGCGGTTGAAAGCCGCTCCCACAAAAAAAAGGGCTGAACAGTTACGAAACTATTTTCTTTTGCGTCCGAACAGACGGCGAATGACTCCACGACCTGCAGGTCGTTTAGATTCTACAGATTCACTACCATAGACATAATCATTTGAATATCGTTTGCCATAATAACTGTAATAACTGTAATAATCTGCACCCTTGGCTGTTTTATCATTAAGTATCAACCCGGCTATTGGTGCCCCCACCGAACGTAAAATCTCAACCGCCCGCTGGGCAGCCTTAACCTGAACACCACCAACTTCAACAAGAACCAAAACCTTATCAGCTAACGCCGCAAGTATCGGCGCATCGGTAACCGCCAGCACCGGAGGCGCATCGAGGAGGAGAGTGTCATATTCTTCCTGCATTTTTTCAATCAGCCCCGCCATCTCCTTGCTGCCAAGCAATTCTGCAGGATTAGGAGGGATGGTTCCGGCATTGATAAAGTCAAGATGGAAGAACCCGGTATGATGCACGGTAGCATTAATCTCGCAGTCGCCAATCAGCAACTCTGTCAAGCCTGGGACACGAGGAACCTCAAAAACCGTGTGCAGAGTCGGCTTGCGTAGGTCACAACCAATCAGCAAGACTTTCTTGCCCGTCTGAGCCATGGTAAGAGCCAGATTCGCGGCAACAGTTGTCTTCCCTTCCCCCGGGAAGGTACTCGTGATCAGAACAATTTTACTTTTTGCCTTGCCACCCGAGAAATGAATGCTGGTTCGCAGACTTCTAAAAGCTTCAGACGCTGGAGACCGCGGATCAGTGTGAGATATCAGTGTTCTGCGCTCCTCTTCCCCGACACTGTCTTTCTTATTTTTCTGTGGAGCAATGAATGGAATTGTACTCAAAATTGGCAACCCAAGGAGGCGTTTGGCACTGTCACTGTCTTTGATCGTATCATCAAGGTACTCTTGGAAAAACGCCAGGCCGACACCCAACATGAGCCCGACAATCAATCCCAGCAGCAGATTCTTCTTCTTTTGCGGCTTGATCGGCAAATCAGGAATAATCGCAGGATCAATAATAGTAATGTTGCTGATAGTCGCTGCTTTGGCGATGCGTGTCTCCTGATGCTTTTCAAGAAGGAATATATACATACTTGAATTAACTTTAGCCAGTCGGGACAAACGCGCCAGCTCGAGCTCGGCCTTGGGCAAAGTTTGCAATTTTTTCTCACCCTGACGCAGTTGTTTCTGTAATGCATTAATCTGAACAACGAGCGTTTTCTGGGCCGTCGTAAAATGAGTCAGAAGCTGCAACTGCAATTCATCAATCTGTTTCTGAATCCGCTGAATCAAAGGATGGTCGGTGGTAACTTCGACCAGCAAACCACGTTTTTCAACTTCAAGTTCAGCCATTTTTTGTGAAACGGAAGAAACAACCGGATCGCCAGCCATAACAGTTGGCATATATGTTTCACCACGCTTGAGAGCTTCTTTTATCCCCTGCACCGCAAATTCAATTTGGCGATATTGAAGATCAAGCGCGTTCAACTCTTTTTCAAAATCAGATAAACGCTCAACCAACAATTGAGCGGAACTATCAAGCTGAATAATACCAGTCTTGTACTTGTAATCTTCCAGACTTTGTTCGGCTGAATTGAGAAAACCACGAACTTCATCAAGTTGCTGTTCGATAAATTCGACGGCCTTACTGGCCTCCTCAGACTTCAGGCTGATCGATCGTTCCAGATAGACCTGTGAAAGAGCTTGAACCACATCACGGACCTGCTGGGGGTCTGTCTGTTGATATGAAACCTGAATAATGTTGGTTTTTCTACCAACCTCATGTGCCGAGATTTGTGATCTGACATTGTGCACCGTCTGGCTAAAATCAGCCAGAATCAGTTCAAATTGATCCCCAGCTTTACCGTTCAGCCCTTTGAGGACAAGGCTGAAACCAGGTTTGCTGACCAGGCTACCACTGCGCCCTTCAGAGATCAGACGGCCATTTCTATCAAGAACGTTGAAAGTATCTGAGCCGGTCAGCAAAACGGTATATACAGGTTCCTCCGCGGTAGAGGTAAATTCGAGTATTGAAAAATCGAGATGTGATTTATTTTTAGAAACAACCCAATTCAAATGCAGACGATCGACAACCCGCTCAAGATTGGTACGGGACTTAATGATTTCTATTTCGGTTTCAATCGGGTTCTCCTGACTTAAACCAAGGTCTCCCAACAGATCCCCCCCCTTTACCTTATTTTCACGAACATGCAAGGTTGCTTTCGCTTCATAGATCGGCGTCACCCAAAAGGTGTAAAAAGTAACCGCAGAAAAAACAAAAATAAACGCAAGCACTAGAGTCCAACGGCGACGAAATAAAACCTGCAGATAGTCTTGCAGATGTATTTCTTCGACATGTGGCGGCATTGGAGATGAATTATCGTGCATATCAACCCTTCGGCATAATATAAGTCACAGCATTGCTCTGTAGAAGCATAACCTCTGAATCATCATGTTCAGTGTCAGCTTTTATTAATTGTAATTCTTCAACAATTCTATCTGAACAAAGGGCTGCAAGATCGCGCTAACGGCCTGGAGAGAGGGTAGAATCTCTGCAATCGTCTGGTTCCAGTTACCAATACTGCTTCGTGGTGCGTAAACAATATCTCCTTCCTGAAGCTGGAAGGGTAAACTTTCACCTCGCATAGCCTGTTTAAAATCAATAACGAGAAGCTCACCACGGGTAACTGATTCCGAACGAATAATTCTTATCTGCTCCAAGTTTGTTCCAACCTCATCCAGACCAGCACTCGCCAAAGCCTGTGGCAGGCTGAGTTGTCCGTTCGGCATCGGCACCGGCCCTGGTTTCTTAACCGCCCCAAAGACAAAAACATTCTGATTCTTGTCATCCGGAACATAAATGGAATCACCCGACTCTATCCAGACATTTTCCGCTATCCCCCCGTTTTTAACCAGATTAAAAATGTCAACGGGTTGCGCCCGATTGTCACGGATCAGTCGAGCACTACGTAAATTGGCGGTATCAAGCAAACCGCCGCCAAGAGCCAAGGCCTGAAGCAGAGTTAAAGGACGATCCATATAATAAGTCCCGGCCGCCTTGAACTGGCCTAGAAGATAAAGCGGTTTACTTTTATATTCTGCAACCTCTACGACCACCCATGGGGCACGTAAAAATGCGGTAAATTGCTGCTTCAGCAAATTTTCAACCTGCTCAAGACTGTAACCTGAGACCTTGACACTACCAACCAGTGGCAGGTGAATATTGCCCAGTCCGTCAACTCGGCTCCCCGGTAATGTGCCCGCGTTCACGGGGCTGCTCAATTCGGGTCGCCCGGCAACATTGACAAACAACACGTCACCGGGACCGATCAGGTATTCGGGTGAGGGTATTTCGCCTGATTTTTTAGCCGGGATTGAAACAACCCGTCTGTCCAGAATCGGCGAACCAGTCACCTCAAGAGCAGTACCAGCGGGTAATTCGGGGTAAGAAACACAGCCGGAGAGCAACCCGCTGGTAACGGCAAGTGCGCTCACAATCAGACGAAAAGTTACAAACATACGCAATCTCCACCAGACAAGTTGGCTGGTCTTAAAAAAGCAAACATGGAAATGAGAGCAACCATTAGAGTAATCAGAAATAATTGATGGCACCCCACGCATCACCAGTGATTCCAGACAATCACCCTTAATCGAACCAGACAAAAAACGCGTCGGATAATAACCTAGACAAGCATTCACCACAACCTTTGCGTCTGCATAAAATAAATTTGCAAATTTTCGCCACAACTCAACTATCGCGCCGCTAAAACGGCACACGTGCCTGACACGGGGGGAGGGTAGCTTAAATGAAAAGGGGAGGAAGAGCAAACCGACTACCGGGTGCCGATTCTGCCAATAACCGGCCAGCACAAAAGCCCCCCAGTTCATCATGCCGCCCGCAGGGCAAGCTTTGTTTTTGCTGACTTTTTGTGGTACCTGAACAAAAAGTCAGGCGCCGCACGGGGGCGCAACCCCGCGGTTTTGATTTTGCTTTGTCCTGTTTTAGTGAGTTATTCAGGAATGTTTCCCATGTTTTCACGCCCATTGACAGCTCTCAAGCAGCATGAATACGAAATTCCGTCGATTTAACCTGCGGGCGAACCAAATTTTTTTCCCGTTTCAGATCGACCAACCCGTAGTGTTCCATTTTTTTCAAAGTCCGTGACAGGTTGCCTGGCTTACGACCCGTCGCTTCTGCCAGTGCCGATATAGATTCTGGTTTCGTCTCTTTGATCACCCTCAGCAAAGCCCGGTTATCATCACTCAGCACTTCAGCTAACGACTTCATAGAAGTAAACCAAACCCTCGGCTCGCCCTGCTTGGGTTTGTAATCCCCGCGGGCAATAGCCAAAATTCGTTCACGAATTTTTTCCTGCGACATTATACCAATAGCGATAGGTTTCATGATTTATTTACCTCAGCCAAAAGACGATCCACATGAGCAAAAAAGTCGGTCAGAAGCTGTTCCGCATCCTTGAATTCATAAGGCACGCCTCTATCTGTTGCATGTCTATGCACATGGTCATAACTCACTATGCGACCAGCATACTTGTACTTTTTCGGCGGCTTTACGGCATGAGCATTGTCATAACCGAGAATTCGCCTGCCATAAGGTTCATGAAGGGTCAGCGAGTAACGAATCCCCTGCGGCACATGCTTGCCAACCTCTACCCGCCAGGCTTCCAGTTTGATCCAGTAACCCCTCCCTTGATCAAGCACTGAACCATGTAAATCTAGAAGAGTCTCTATTCCCGTAGCACACTTACCCATGGACTATATCACCAGATGATATAAATATCTGCCCTTTGCGAGCTTAAAACATTCCATGATTACAACGCAATCAAGCAACAAGATTTTGCCCTTCCTCACGGCCTCCCGAAAAACGGCAGTCAAACCGTGCGAGGCTGGAATTCACTGGCAATTTTTGGGGTGTTCATACGAGATCCAGCGCAATTCATAGGCCGCCTGAAGATTCATCCAGTTTTCGCGGCTGAAAGCCGCTCCCACAAAAAAAAGGGCATAACCCCCCTCGATCCCCCCTTAACTTAAGAGGGGAGGAAAAGCAGACCGAAAACCTTATCTCACACGAAGGTGCGAAGGCGCGAAGAAAAGCATAACCTCACCCACCACCGGTGCGATTTTCGCGGCTGAAAGCCGCTCCCACAAAAAAAGGGCATAACCCCCCTCGATCCCCCCTTACTTTAAGAGGGGAGGAAAAGCAGCGCCGGAAAAATCAGCGCAGCGCCGTTACCGTTTAACCCGTGTGAGCGTAGCGAGCCGGGGCCGTTGGTTTTTCGCCACCCTAGCAGTGTCGATTGTTGACCCGCAGCTAATAACCGGCCAGCACAAAAGCCCCCCAGTTCATCATGCCGCCCGCAGGGCAAGCTTTGTTTTTGCTGACTTTTTGTGGTGCCTGAACAAAAAGTCAGGCGCCGCGCGGGGGCGCAACCCCGCGGTCTTGATTTTGCCTTGACCTGTTTTAGTGAGTTATTCAGGATGTCCATTTTCCCGGAGGCAGGCGCTGAACCTTATTGCTTTGGGGGGCTCAAGATTGCCAGGGATTGAGCAAGAGCAAACTGTTAATCAGATAAAAATCTCGGACATTACGCGTAGCAAGGGCATATCCCCGAGATACTGCGATAGCAGCTATCTGGGCATCCTCAGTCGTGATAGGCAGCCCCTGACTACGACGTTCAGCAACGATAATCGCGTAATTTGCGGCGCAATCCGTATCAAAAGGAAGGCAGCGGTTACAAAAATCTTCCTCAAACATATTGCGCGCAGCAACCGTCAGGGCCTCTTTACGCTTCCCCGTGGGGAGCAGGGCTATCCCCACAAAAATCCGGAATCCGGTAACGGCTGTCACGAAAAAATTCGACCGGGCGTTGGCGTCGAACCAAGAAAGAACTCTGGGGTCGGGGAAGGGCCGCATCAATTCGGAAAGAACGTTGGTATCCAGAATGACAGCTTCCATGTCATTCACTTAGA
>JAACTI010000118.1 GCA_009993495.1 Deltaproteobacteria bacterium
TGATTATGTCCCACAAATTAACCCATTTACGCCAGCTGGAAGCCGAGAGCATCTACATTATGCGCGAGGTGGTGGCCGAGTTTGAAAAGCCGGTGATGCTCTACTCCATTGGCAAAGATTCGGCGGTGATGCTCCATTTGGCGCGCAAAGCCTTTTATCCGGCACGCCTGCCTTTTCCGCTGCTGCATGTCGACAGCACCTGGAAATTTCGTGAAATGATTGCCTTCCGCGACCGCATGGCCAAGGACTATGATTTTGATCTGTTGGTTCACCGCAACGAAGAGGGGATGCGCCAGGGGATCGGCCCCTTCAGTCACGGCAGCGCCGTGCATACCGATATCATGAAAACTGCGGCCCTGAAACAAGCACTGGATAAATACCAGTTTGACGCGGCTTTTGGCGGCGCACGGCGCGACGAAGAAAAATCGCGCGCCAAGGAGCGGATTTTTTCCTTTCGCAGCGCCAATCATGGCTGGGATCCCAAAAATCAGCGCCCCGAACTCTGGAATCTCTACAACGCCCGGGTGCGCAAGGGAGAAAGTATCCGGGTCTTTCCGCTTTCTAATTGGACAGAACTGGATATCTGGCAATACATCAGTCTGGAACAGATTCCGATTGTGCCCTTGTATTTCGCTAAGGTGCGGCCGGTGGTGGCGCGTGATGGTTTACTGATTATGGCCGATGACGAGCGCCTGGTGTTGCAGCCGGGGGAAAAAATTGAGCAAAAATCGGTGCGTTTTCGCACCCTGGGTTGCTATCCCCTCACCGGCGCGGTCGAATCTCGCGCTGCGACCTTGCCTGAGGTGATTCAGGAAATGCTGTTGACGCGCACCTCTGAGCGCCAGGGTCGTCTGATTGATCGCGATAGCGCCGCTTCCATGGAAAAGAAAAAACAGGAAGGGTATTTCTGATGAGCTCTCAAAGCGAACTTATTCAGCAGGATATTCACGCTTATCTCCAGCACCAGCAAGACAAGACCCTGCTGCGCTTTATTACCTGCGGCAGTGTCGATGACGGCAAAAGCACCCTGATTGGCCGATTGTTGTGGGATTCAAAGCAAATTTTTGAAGATCAGCTCTGCGCTCTGGAACAGGACAGCAAGCGCTGCGGCACCCAGGGCGAAAAGCTTGACTACGCCTTGCTGCTCGATGGTTTGCAGGCCGAGCGCGAGCAGGGGATCACCATTGATGTCGCCTACCGGTTCTTCACGACCGCCAAGCGCAAGTTTATTGTCGCCGACACGCCGGGTCACGAACAATACACCCGCAATATGATTACCGGCGCGTCGACCGCCCAGCTGGCCGTCATCTTAATTGATGCGCGCAAGGGTTTGCTCAGCCAGTCGCGGCGTCACAGCTATCTGTGCTCACTGGTCGGCATCCGTCATATTGTGCTGGCCATCAATAAAATGGATCTGGTCGCATACGATCAGTCCCGTTTTGATGACATTGTCGCGACCTATCAGCTCTTTGCGCAAGAGTTGAATTTTGCCAGTGTCAGCGCGATTCCCCTGTCAGCGCTGGAGGGTGACAATGTCCTGCACGCCAGCTCCCGCATGCCCTGGTATGCGGGCCCCAGTCTCATGGAGTTGCTGGAAGAGATCGATTTTGACGAAGATAAATCCCAGCGGCCTTTGCGAATGGCGGTGCAGTGGGTGAATCGCCCGAATCTCGATTTTCGCGGTTTTTGCGGCACCATCAGCGCCGGGAGCCTGCGGCCAGGGGATGACGTTCAGGTGGGGGGAACCGCACACAAAAGCAAGGTGGCCCGGATTGTCACTCTGGCCGGTGATTTGCCCATTGCGGTTGCGGGTCAGGCCGTGACCCTGACCCTGGAGGATGAAATTGACATCAGCCGCGGCGATCTGCTCACCAGCCCGGCACAGCCAGCCAGTTTTGCCGACCGCTTCACTGCGCGGCTGGCCTGGCTGCACGCCGATCCTTTGTTGCCGGGGCGGAGTTATTTGCTCAAAATCGGCACCAATACCACACCCGCCCAGGTTGACAGCATAACGCATAAAATCGACGTCAACACCCTGCACTCTGAACCGGGTAAAACCCTGATGATGAACGAAGTAGGCATCTGCACCTTCAGTCTGAATCGCGCCCTGTGCTTCGATCCCTATGGTCAGCAACCGGCGACGGGGAGCTTTATTCTGATTGATCGCCTCTCTTATGCCACCGTCGGGGCGGGCATGATCGAGCAGGCGTTGCCCCGCGCGACCGACAGCCAGTGGCAAAACATCAGGGTTGATCGCCAGGCCCATGCCCTACAAAAGCACCAGCGCCCCCAAGTCCTCTGGTTTACCGGATTGCCGGGCGCGGGGAAATCCTCGGTTGCCAACCTGGTGGAAAAGAAGCTCTACGCCATGGGCAAACACAGCGTTATCCTTGATGGTGACAATCTGCGCCATAACCTCAATCGTGATCTGGGTTATGAAGACGCTGATCAAGTCGAACATATGCGGCGCAGCGCCGAAGTCGCCAGACTTCTCCTTGATGCCGGCCTGATCGTACTCGCTCCCCTGATTTCGCCCTTTGCGCATGAACGGCGGATGGTCAGAGAAATTCTGGGCAGCGCTGATTTCTGCGAAATTTATATTGATACGCCGCAGCATATTTGCGCAGAGCGCGACAAGAGCGGGGCTTATCGGCGGGTCAGTAGCGGCGAATTAACCCATATTCCGGGCATTGATAGCCGCTATGAAATTCCGGAAAATCCCGATCTGCACTTCGACGGTGGCTTATTGGGGGTGGAAGACATTGCCCTGCAGATTGTCGAGCACGTGTTTGAGCGCAATCAGCCCCTCGAATGGCAGATCTGAACAAAACCGTCTGGATGTCGCGGGCGGTGAAAATTGAGGAGAACCGCAAGGAATCAAAGAGTAGGGCGGTTTATTCCTTATTGGTCTCCTAAAAAGATCAACGAAATACTATTGTCTGTTCGTCACGGAGCGACGGGATGCGACCGACAAGCCCCAAGGAGAATTTATTATGTACCACAGGCGGTCCGGTTTAAAACTGACGCTCGTTCTTTGCGTTTTCAGCCTCTTCGCCTTCAGCCCGGCCCGGGCGAAAGAGGTCACCCTGCTTAATGTCTCCTACGATCCGACGCGTGAGTTCTACAAGGACTACAATCAGGCTTTCGCCGATTACTGGAAAAAGAAGACCGGTGTCGAGGTGAAGATCTATCAGTCCCACGGCGGCACCGGCAAGCAAGCCCGTGCGATCATCGATGGCCTGGAAGCCGATCTGGTTACCCTGGGCCTCGCCTATGATATCGACGTCATTGCCGAAAAGACCGGGCTTTTGGGCAAAAACTGGCAGTCGCAGCGGTCGAACAACAGCGCCCCCTACACCTCAATCATCGTCTTTCTGGTGCGCAAGGGGAACCCCAAGGGAGTCAAGGATTGGGACGACCTCGTCAAGCCGGGTGTCTCCATCATTACCCCGAACCCCAAGACCAGCGGTGGCGCCCGCTGGAACTTTCTGGCCGCCTGGGGCTACGCCCTGAAACAGAGCGGCGGCGATGAAAAAGCGGCGCGCGATTTCGTCACAGCCCTTTACCAAAATGTGCCGATCCTCGATTCGGGCGCGCGTGGTTCGACCACCACCTTCGTCATGCGCGGCATCGGGGATGTCTTTCTCTGCTGGGAGAACGAAGCCTTTTTGGCGCTCAATGAACTTGGCTCCGACACATTTGAGATCGTCGTCCCCTCGGTTTCGATCCTCGCCGAACCGCCGGTGGCACTGGTCGACAAGGTGGCGCAGAAACATGGCACCTTCGCGGTGGCCAAGGCCTATCTCGACTACCTGTTCAGCCCGGTCGGACAAAAGCTGGCCGCCAAACATTATTACCGCCCGGTCGCACCCGAATATGCTGATCCGGCCGACATCGCACGTTTCCCGAAGGTCAGGCTGTTGACCGTTGATGAGGTTTTCGGCGGCTGGCAAAAGGCGCAACAGATCCATTTTGCCGACGGCGGCACCTTTGATCAGATCTACGTCCCGGCGCAGTAATTTGTCCCGTTCGCTGTAGGGGCACCCCTTGGGGGTGCCCGCTATTTAAGGAGCGACCGCAAGGGCCGCCCCGACAGGAAACCATCATGGTTAATATCAAACAACACCGCGTTCTGCCCGGTTTCGGCCTGGCCATGGGCTTCACGCTTCTCTATCTGAGCCTGATCGTGCTGATCCCGCTGTCGAGTCTCCTGTTCAAGACCGCCAGCCTCTCCTGGGCTGATTTCTGGGGGACAGTTGCTTCGCCGCGCGTGCTTGCCTCGTTTCGTCTGACCTTTGGCGCCGCCCTGGTTGCCGCGCTGGTCAACAGCGTCTTCGGCTTGCTGGTCGCCTGGGTGCTGGTGCGCTACAAAATCCCCGGTAAGCGGCTCATCGACGCGCTGGTCGATCTCCCCTTCGCCCTGCCAACGGCGGTAGCCGGCATCACCCTGGCCGGACTCTACTCCAGCAACGGCTGGATCGGCCGCTTTATCGAACCGCTCGGCATCAAGATCGCCTACACCCCGCTGGGGATCATGGTGGCGATGACCTTTATCGGTCTCCCTTTCGTGGTACGCACGGTTCAGCCGGTGCTGGAGGATCTGGAGAAAGAGCTGGAAGAAGCCGCAGCCTGTCTTGGCGCCAACCGTCGGCAGACCTTCATGCGGATCATCCTGCCCGCGGTCATTCCGGCGCTACTCACCGGTTTTTCCCTCGCTTTTGCACGAGGCATCGGCGAATACGGTTCGGTCATCTTCATTGCCGGCAATATGCCGATGGTCTCGGAAATCACGCCGCTGCTGATCATCACCAAGCTGGAGCAGTACGACTACGCCGGCGCCACCGCCATTGCGACGGTCATGCTGCTGTTCTCTTTTCTGATCCTGTTGAGTATCAATCTGATTCAGTGGCGGGCGCGCCGCCACGCCGAGCGCTGAGGGGAAAAACCATGACGACGCAAACTCTTTCCCAACCCTCAGGCGCCCTGACCGAACCGAGGGCGGTGCGCTGGTTGCTGACCGGCCTGGCGCTGGCCTTTCTCGCCCTGTTTCTTCTGGTGCCGCTGGTTGCAGTCTTCGTTCAGGCCCTGGAAAAGGGGGTTGAGACCTACTGGGCGGCTATCATCGAACCGGACGCCGTGGCGGCGATCCGCCTGACCCTGATCGCGGCGGCGATCAGCGTGCCGCTCAATCTGGTCTTCGGTATCGCTGCCGCCTGGGCCATTACCAAATTCAAGTTCCGGGGCAAGGCGTTTCTGATCACCCTGCTTGACCTGCCGTTTTCGGTGTCGCCGGTGATTTCCGGCTTCATTTATGTGTTGGTCTTTGGTCTTCAGGGCTGGCTCGGGCCCTGGTTAAAGGCCCACGACCTTCAGCTGATTTTTGCCGTTCCCGGCATTGTGCTGGCGACCATCTTTGTCACCTTCCCCCTTGTCGCCCGCGAGCTGATTCCGTTGATGCAGGCGCAAGGAACCGAGGAAGAAGAGGCGGCGCTGGTGCTAGGCGCCAGCGGCTGGCAGATTTTTTCCCGCGTGACCCTGCCAAATGTTATCTGGGGGGTTCTCTACGGGGTCATTCTCTGTAACGCCCGGGCGATGGGGGAGTTCGGCGCCGTCTCGGTGGTCTCCGGTCATATCCGCGGGCTCACCAACACCCTGCCACTGCATGTCGAGATTCTCTACAACGAATATAATTTTGTCGCCGCCTTCGCCGTGGCGACGCTGCTGGCCCTGTTGGCGATTTTGACTCTGGCGGCCAAGGCGCTGCTGGAGAAGAAAGTTCGTCAGGAGGTGAAAGCCACCGTCAAACCGCTTGGAATGGAATAAGTCACATGGGAATTCAGGTTCAGAAGATTTCAAAAAAATTTGGCACTTACACCGCCCTCGATCATGTTGATTTGCAAGTTCCTTCAGGGGAGCTGGTGGCTCTGCTCGGCCCGTCGGGCTCGGGCAAGACCACCCTGCTGCGCATTATTGCCGGGCTCGAAACCCCGGATGCCGGCAGCATTCATTTCGATGGCGAAGAAACCACACAGCGCAAGGTGCGCGAACGCCAGGTCGGCTTCGTCTTTCAGCACTACGCCCTCTTCCGGCACATGACGGTCTTTGACAACATCGCCTTCGGCCTGACCGTCAAGCCAAAAACCGAGCGCCCGGACAAGGCACGCATTCGAAGGCGGGTGAACGAGCTGTTGCAGCTGATCCAGCTCGACAATATGGCGAATCGTTATCCGGCGCAGCTTTCCGGTGGACAGCGCCAGAGGGTGGCCCTCGCCCGGGCGTTGGCGACCGAGCCGAAGGTATTGCTCCTCGATGAGCCCTTCGGGGCTCTGGATGCCAAGGTTCGTCAGGAGTTACGCCGCTGGCTGCGCAATCTGCACGATGAAATCCATGTCACCAGCGTTTTTGTCACCCACGACCAGGAAGAAGCGTTGGAGGTGGCCGACCGGGTGGTGGTGATGAACCAGGCGAAGATCGAGCAGGTTGGCACCCCGGAGCAGGTCTATGACCACCCGGCCAGCCCCTTTGTCTTCAGTTTTCTTGGCCATGTCAATCTGTTTCACTGCCGTAGCGGCGATCATCCGGCCGGGGCCATCGCCAGTCCAACTCGCGTGGAGGGCCGTTCCATCGGTTATGTGCGCCCCGGTGATATCCGCATCAGCCGCAGCGCGGCAACAAGCGAAGACTACCCTGCCGAAATCGTTTTCATCCAGGGGGCCGGGGCTCTGCCGCGGGTCGAACTGCGGCGTCTCGATAACGGCGAAACCGTACATGCCGACCTCCCCCGCGAGAAGTACCGGCAACTGGGGCTGCAAATCGGGGAGAAGGTCTTTATCCGCCCGACTAATATGCGGATCTTTGTACCCGATTACCAGATCTGATTCTTCGCACGGGTACTCGTACCCGGTACTGGCGATCATCCTGCCTTACTGACACGAAAAATCCCTGCGCAATCTTACGAAATCCTATGCGTTACAGGGTACTAGAGCAGCAGTTTTAAAGGATTTTCCAGCGCCTGGCAGATCCAGCGTAAAAAGCGCGCGCCATCAGCCCCGTCGATCACCCGGTGGTCATAGGTTAAACCCAGGGGCAACATCAGTTGCGGGGTAAATTCCTTTCCGTTCCACACCGGCTGTATTTCGCTCGCGGCCACGCCTAAAATTGCCACCTGCGGCGGGTAGACAATCGGCGTGAAGGCCGTGCCGCCGATACCACCTAGATTACTGATGGTAAAGGTGCCACCTTCCAGCTGCTGCGGCTTGACCTTGCGCGTTCGGCTCAGTTCGGCGAGTTCGTTAAGTTCATTGGCAATTTTTCCCAGCCCCTTGTCTTCGGGTTGGCGCAATACCGGCACCAGCAAGCCATTGGGGGTATCGACGGCGACACCGATGTTGATGTACTGCTGGAACACCAGTTCACCCTGGGCGAGATCGAGTACGCTGTTAAACTGCGGGAAAGTCTGCAAGGCACAGGCACAGACTTTGACCAAGAGTGCGGTCATGGTCATTTTAGTGTCCGTCTGTGCGCCCTGATTGAATTGTTGACGAAAGTCTTCGATGGGGCCAATCGCCGCCTTATCAAATTGGGTCACCATGGGGATATGTGTCCAGGCCCGTCCCATAGATTCGGCCGTCAGTTCACGTACCCGTGACAATTTTTCCCGCCGGACTTCGCCAAAACGACTGAAATCGGGCAAAGGCAAAGCAAGGGTGCTGTCGCCGACCCCGCTCGCCTGACCCTGTAGACTGATTTTGACAAATTTGTTGATATCGCCCGCGTTGATGCGCCCCCGTGGGCCGCTGCCCTCGACTCGAAGAATATCCACCCCCAATTCCCGGGCTAGACGGCGCACGGAAGGTGCCGCCGGAGCGACTTGCTGCTCCCCGGTCAGGGGCTGAAAAGAGCCCTCATCCTGGGTAACAGCAGGCTTGTCTGCGCGTACAGCATTGGCTGCTGGCTGCACCGCAACTTTGGGCTCAGATTCAGGTTCTTTTTCCTGTTCCGGCTCCGTCTTTGGCTCCTCAGGCTGAGGCGCCTGCTGCCCCGCGGGTTCCTCCGCTGCGTCAGAACCGGCATCCTCCGCCGGATCGGTTTCCAGGGACATGAGACTCTGGCCCACTTTGACCCTGTCCCCTTCAGCGATGAGAATTT
>JAACTI010000119.1 GCA_009993495.1 Deltaproteobacteria bacterium
GTTTATACGCTCCTGGCTCTGGCGCTGGTACTGGCGGGTTTTTTTGCCTATCTGCTGAGTGACTATTCGGCCCTGAGCTTTGATCGTCAGCAGTACCTGCGGTTGATGGCGGAAAATAGCAGTCAACGCCAGCAACTGCGTGCCCTGGAACGGGATTTTGCCGGGCTGCGCCAGGAACTTGCCTTGTTAGCCGAAACCGATGCCCAGTTGCGTAGTTCACTGGTGACGAATACCGACGAAACTCCGGCAGAACCGGCGGGCATTGGTGGGGCTTTGGCCTCTGATCCCACCGACATGAGTGAATTGCAGCAACAGATCAATGCCTTAAAACTGGCGATTGAGCTGCGTCGTGAAGCTCAGGATGAGATTCACAGCCTTTTGACCGAGGAGTATTCACAACAGTCTTCGACCCCCCAGGGGTGGCCGACCAAAGGCTGGCTGACCTCATACTTCGGGGTGCGTAAAGGCCCCTTCAGTGGTCGGGAGCGGATGCACGAAGGTTTGGACATTGCGGCCAATACCGGTACTGCGGTGCGCGCCACCGCCGATGGGGTGGTGGTCAGGGCCCGCATCGATTCGACCTTTGGCAAGATGGTGATGATTGACCATGGCTATGGCTATCGCACGATCTACGCCCACAATTCACGCCTCAGGGTAAAAGCCGGTACCCGGGTTAAGCGTGGTGATCCAATTGCCGAAGTCGGCAATACGGGTCGGTCCACGGGCCCCCATCTGCATTACGAAGTTCACCTCAATGGTGTGCCGGTCAACCCGCGTAAATTCCTTTGAGCCCCGACAGGGCCGACTTTCCTCTTTATTTCTTTGCTGCGCGATCTCAGCTGTGCGCGGCTGATCTTCGCACCATTGCTTCTTGTGAGCGCGAAGCGCCCTATGCTAGTATCCGCTGGTTTCCGTTGGTGGTATGTCTCACCCCCGGCGATCAGGTTTACGGGTTTTCCGCAGCTGATTCCGTTTCCATAGGGAGTTGATTTTCATGATAAGTTCACTCGTCAAAAAATTTGTTGGGAGTAAAAACGACCGTGATATTAAACAGATGATGGGCACGGTTGCGCGCATCACGGCATATGAAGCGCAGCTGAGTGCCTTGAGTGATCAACAGTTGCAGGACAAAACCAGTGAATTCCGGCAACAGCTTACGGCGGGGATGGCCCTGAATGATTTGCTGCCTGAGGCTTTTGCGGTGGTGCGCGAAGCGAGTAAGCGCGTGCTGGGCATGCGCCACTTTGATGTGCAGATGATCGGTGGCATGGTGTTGAATGACGGCAAAATTGCCGAGATGAAAACGGGCGAAGGGAAGACCCTGGTCGCGACCCTGCCGACCTATCTGAATGCCCTGAGCGGCAAGGGTGTGCATGTGATTACGGTCAACGATTATCTGGCCAGTCGTGATGCCGAATGGATGGGCAAGCTTTACACCTTTCTTGGTTTGTCGGTTGGTTGCATTGTTCATGGACTCAATGATCGCCAGCGCCAACAGGCCTATGGTGCTGATATTACCTATGGCACCAACAATGAGTTCGGTTTCGATTATCTGCGCGATAACATGAAGTTTGATTTGAAAGATTATGCGCAACGGCCCTTGCACTATGCCATTGTCGACGAGGTTGACTCGATTCTGATTGATGAGGCGCGGACTCCGCTGATTATTTCCGGCCCCAGTGAAGCGTCGAGCGAGCTTTATTATCGCGTGGATATGATTATTCCGCGTCTGGCCAAAGGGGAAACCACCGAAAGTCGTGATGGGAAAATCGGCCAGAGTGTCAAACACCATACCGGCGATTACACCGTCGATGAAAAGGCGCGCTCGGCGATGCTGACCGAAGAGGGCGTGCGCAAGGCGGAAAAGCTGCTGGGCATTGATAACCTGTACGATCCGGTCAATATCGAACTGCTTCATCATGTCAATCAGGCCCTTAAGGCCCATGCCTTGTTTAAGCGGGATGTTGACTATGTGGTCAAGGACGGCGGCGTCATGATTGTCGACGAGTTCACCGGGCGTCTGATGGAAGGACGGCGCTGGAGCGATGGGCTGCATCAGGCGATCGAGGCTAAAGAGGGCGTCAAGATCGAGTCGGAAAACCAGACTTTGGCGACGATTACCTTCCAGAACTATTTTCGTATGTACGAAAAATTGTCGGGCATGACCGGCACTGCCGACACCGAAGCCAAAGAATTTGCCGAAATCTATAAACTTGATGTGGTGGTTATTCCCACGAACCGGCCCTTGGCGCGCACCGATCACCCCGATCTGATTTACAAAACGAAAAAAGAAAAATATCAGGCAGTGGTCGAAGACATCCAGGCTTGTCACAAAAAAGGGCAGCCGGTTCTGGTGGGCACGATTTCGATTGAAGATTCCGAGCTGCTGGCGGAGCAGCTGCAGAAAAAAGGTGTGGCCCATAGCGTTCTGAACGCCAAACAGCATGGCCGCGAGGCTTTGGTTGTCGCTCAGGCCGGGCGCAAGGGCTCAGTGACCATTGCGACCAATATGGCGGGGCGTGGTACGGATATTGTGCTGGGCGGCAATGCCGAAATGATGGCGCGCGTCGAGGCCCAGAGTGTCGAAGATCCCGAAGAACGCGAGGTGATTTTTCAGGCGGCCCTGGCGCGTAACCAGCAGTTGTGTGCGGCCGAAAAACAAGAGGTTTTGGCGGCGGGGGGGTTATATATTCTGGGGACTGAGCGGCATGAGTCGCGGCGTATTGATAACCAGTTGCGCGGGCGCTCCGGGCGTCAGGGAGATCCGGGGGCCAGCCGTTTTTATCTCAGCCTTGAAGATGATCTCTTGCGGATTTTTGGTTCACAGCGGGTCTCCTACGTTATGGACAAGTTACGCATTCCCGAAGGTGAGCCGATTGAGCACAAGATGATCAGCAAGGCCATTGAAAATGCACAGAAAAAAGTCGAGGCCCACAACTTTGATATCCGTAAACACTTGATCGATTACGATGATGTCATGAACCGCCAGCGTGAGGTTATTTATGCCCAGCGGCGCGAAATATTGGGTGGTGAAGATATCCGTGGCACCATTGAAAGCATTTTAAATGAAACCATTGCCGATACGGTTGCCAGTTTCTGCCCCGAGAAAACCCGCCCCGACGCCTGGGACTGGGCGCGTATCGGCGAAGATATCCTCAACCAGCTGGCTTTTGTTCCCGATATGTCGGGCTTCAATATGGAGCGAGGAACAGCCGGGGAGCTCGAAGCGCTGTTGAAACAGCAGGCTCAGGAACGTCTGACGGCGAAAGAAACCGAATTTACTCCGCCGGTGATGGAACATTTGTGTCAGATTTTGTTGTTGCAGACGATCGACTCCCAGTGGAAGGGACACCTCTTGTCCATTGACCACCTCAAAGAGGGCATTGGCCTGCGCGGCTACGGCCAGAAAGATCCCAAGGGCGAATACAAGCGTGAGGCCTTTGAGCTTTTTATGCAGGTCATGGCGCGTGTCCGCCAGGAAGTGCTGCAGAAACTGTTTCGCGTGCAGCTGGCCCAGGAGAGTGATGTCGAGCGGATGGAAGCGGCACGCCGCCGTCAACAGCAGATTGTCCTTAATCGCGCTAGCGGTGAGGGCGAAGGGAAAAAACCGGCCATGCGTGATGAAGACAAGGTTGGTCGCAATGACCCCTGCCCCTGCGGCAGCGGGCAAAAATATAAAAAATGTTGTGGGCGCTAGCCCGCCGCTCATAGGGGAACCTCATGCCGCACAAGAGTGACTCGCAGGAACCTGCGGTTTTACTGATTGACGATGCGCCGTTGATTCTTGATCTGTTGCAGGACGTTTTGCAGGACAGGGGCTACCGCGTGCTGCGCAGCGAGCATGGTAAAGATGTGGCGACGATCCTGGCCCAAGATCGGGTGGCGGTGGTTTTTTGTGACATTCTGCTGCCCGAAATCAACGGGGTCGAGGTGCTGCGCATGATCAAAAAGCAGTCGCCGGAAGTCCAGGTGGTTATTATTTCCGGTCAGCAGGATTTCGATGTCGCGCGCCAGGTTCTGCGCGAGCGCGCCCTCGATTTTCTGGTTAAGCCCTTCAATAATGCCGAAGTTATTACTGCTGTGAGTCAGGGATTTACGGCCTATTACGCGGCCATGAATCAGATGCAGGTGCGCATCGAAGCGCAGCGCCGCATGGCCGATCTGGTGTTGCTCAAGCAAATTGGAGAAACGGCCAGCACCGGCAGTGATCTGCAACAGCTTTTTGAGCTGATTCTCGATTCCATCGTTGCTTCAGCCGGGGTCGAAGCGGCCTCTCTGATGATTGTGGGTGATGACGGTCGCCTGCGCATTGCCGTCGCTCGCGGTCTGCCCGAACGGATTGCGGCAGAGGTGGTGGTGGCTCCAGGTGTCGGCGTTTCCGGCCACGTTATGCAGTCACGCCAGCCGGTGCTGGTGCAGAATATCAATATTGATGACCGCTTTGACGTGCTGGTTGGCGGGCATCGCTATAAGAATCAATCGTTGCTGTCGGTGCCGATTCTCTACCGTGAGCGGGTGCTGGGTGTTATCAACGTTAACAACAAGGATTCGGGCGAATCTTTTGACATTGAAGACCAGCATCTGTTGACGGCCATAGCTCAGCAGGTGGCCTTGGCCATGGAAAATTTCAAGCTGGTCACCAACCTGCGCCGACAAACTAAAACCCTGGAGCGCACCAACGCCGATCTGGTCAAACTCAACCTGGCACGAACCCGGCTGGTGTATAATCTTTCCCACGAACTCAAAACGCCCCTGACCTCCATCATGGGGTTTGTTGATCTGGCTCTGACTTTTTATGCCAAACTTTCCGAAGCAGATCTGAAAGACTATCTGGGGCAGGCCCGTGAAGAAGGTCAACGTCTGGAGCGCCTGATTACCAGCATGCTGCGACTTTTTTCTATTGAGTCTGAACGTGAGCCCTGGACGTGGAAATCTTTCAGCCTGGGATGGGTGCTGGGCGATGCCTTTCAGCAGTATGGCAAGCGTATTCAGCGCCTTGGTTTGCAGGTGGAAATCGAGATCGATGAAGACCTGGACGAACTTTACGGTGATGCCGAAAAATTTGCTTTGGCGTTGAATGCCCTGCTGGACAATGCGGTGAAGTTCAACCGCGAAAACGGCAGCATTCGGGTGGTCGCCGCACCGCGTGTGGTGGATGGGCTCGACTATACCTATGTGCAAATTCAGAATGATGGCCAGGTTATTCCGCGTGAAGCGCGGGCGGCAATTTTTGATTCTTACACCCAGTTGGGGGATATTGATGTTGCCAAACCCCAGGGAGTCGGCATTGGCCTGTCTCTGGTGCGGGTAATTGTTGAGCGGATGCGTGGAAAAATTTTTCTCGAAGAAAAACCCGAGGAAGGTGCGTCCTTTGCTTTGTTGCTGCCCAGCGAAACCAGCTTCAGTCGGCTGGCCAAGACCGCCGTGGCGCAAGATGTGAAATTTTAACTCTGTTTTTTGTCGAGGTCTTCCATGGTAAATTATTCTGTTCCCCGAGGTTATCGCTTCGCCGCAAGCGCCAGCGGAATTAAAAAAAGCGGCAAGCTCGATCTGGGTTTGATAGTTTCCGACCAGCCCGCTCGCTGTGCCGGCGTTTATACCCGAAATCAGGTGGTTGCCGCGCCCCTGCAATTGACTAAAGATCGCCTGGCCGCCGGACAATGTCAGGCGATTTTGGTGAATAGTGGCAATGCCAATGCCTGCACCGGTGCTGCGGGGTTGGACGTTGCGCGGGCTTGCGGTGATTTGGCGGCGCGCCGCCTGAAAATAGATCCGCAACTGATAGCTCTCGCCTCGACCGGCGTCATCGGCCAGCCTTTGTCCTTAGCTCCCTTTGAACGCGCCTTGCCGGGGTTGGCGGAAAATTTACGCACTGACGGGATGGCCGCGGTGGCCGAAGCCATGCGCACGACCGATCGTTATGCCAAAATCGCTTCAGCTCAGCTGGAGATCGCCGGGCACTCCTGCCGCATTGTCGGATTGGCCAAAGGCGCGGGCATGATTCATCCTGATATGGCGACCATGCTGGCCTTTGTTTTGACCGATGCCGAGCTGGCAGCGCCGCATTTGCAGCGCTTACTGAGTGCGGCCGTGAAAAGCAGCTTTAATTCGATTACGGTTGATGGTGATACCTCAACCAACGACATGGTTCTGCTCCTTGCCAATGGCGCCGCACCCGGGGTTGCGATTTTGCCCGAGAGCGAGGCCGAAGCCCTCTTTGTCCAGGAACTGGAGCGCGTACTGCTCGAACTGGCCAAAATGATTGTGCGCGATGGCGAAGGCGCGACCAAAGTCGCTGAAATTCAGGTTTGTGGGGCCCAAAGCGATGCTGCCGCTCGCCAGATTGCGCGGGCGGTGGCAACTTCTTCGCTGGTGAAGACCGCTTTTTTCGGTGAAGACGCCAACTGGGGACGCATTATCGCTGCTGTTGGCTATGCTGGAGTCCCCATTGATCCGGCCTTGATCGATATTTACTTTGACCAGGTGCAGGTGGTGCGTGGGGGACTTTTTGTTGGCCCCGAAGTAGAAGCCCCGGCGACGGCGGTCTTGAAACAAGCGGAATTTTGTGTGCGCATCGACCTGCATCAAGCCCAGGGGGCCGCTCGTTATTACACCTCAGATTTAACCTACGATTATGTCAAAATTAATGCCGACTATCGCACCTGATGCTCTGAGGGCCAACCCGGCGGCGCTGATGACGCAAATTTTTACGCGGGCGGTGGTGATTGTTCTCGATGGGGTCGGCATTGGCGCCCTGCCTGATGCCGCCGACTACGGTGACGCCGAGGCCGCAACCCTGCCTCATGTTGCCGGCGCCGTTGGTGGTTTGCGCCTGCCGGTGTTACAGCGTTTTGGCTTGGGCAATATCTGTCCGTTGGCTGGCGTGCCTGCCGTGAGCATGCCCCGGGCGGCCTGGGGGAAAATGGCGCAACTTTGTGCGGGCAAGGATTCGGTTAGCGGACATTGGGAAATTTCCGGTTACATCCAGACCCGGCCTTTTGCGACCTTTCCGCAGGGTTTTCCGCCGGAAATCATCGACAAGTTCAGTCGTCTCGCCGGGTGCCAGCCCCTGGGAAATATCGCCGCCAGCGGCACTGAAATTATCCACCGACTAGGCGAAGAGCATTTGGCGACGCGGCGTCCCATTGTTTACACCAGTAGCGATTCGGTTTTTCAGATTGCGGCCCATGAGGAAATTTTGCCCCCGGCACAACTTTATACTCTGTGCGAGCAAACCCTTGAAATGCTCAGGCCCTACGAGGTCTGTCGCGTGATTGCACGCCCCTTTATTGGGCACAATGCCGCGAATTTTCAACGGAGCGCGCGGCGGCATGATTTTCCTTTGTCTCCCGCCGGCCCGACCTTGTTAGATCAACTGCAAGCGCACCACCTGCCCACCTGCGGTATTGGTAAAATTGGTGATCTGTTTAATCGCCGTGGCCTGGATCTGAGCCTGCCGACGCGGGATAACTCCGCCGGGATGCAGAGGTTACGGCGTCAGCTGAAGTCGCAGTCGCGAGGGCTGATATTTGTCAATCTAGTCGATTTCGATACCCACTACGGCCACCGCCTTGACCCGCGGGGCTTTGCGCGAGCGCTGGAAGAATTCGACCGCGATCTGGGGCTGCTGCTGCCGCTGTTGGCTGAGCAGGATCTCGTGGTTGTGACTGCCGATCACGGATGCGATCCCACGACTCCGGGCACCGATCATACCCGTGAGTATGTGCCCTTGCTGGTGTGGCACAAGGGGCTGGGTCAGGGACGTGCTTTGGGAACGAGAAACAGTTTTGCCGATATTGCGGCGAGCCTGGCGCAACTGTTCGCGGTCGAAATGCCTGTCGGGGAAAGTTTTTTGTCTTCTTTGAGCGCTCAACTTGCCTTATAAGTTGCAGTACTGAACGAAATTTTTCGACGAAAGGACGCAACGATGAGAAAATGTGTGTTGATCATACTTCTGGTGCTTAGTTGGGCCTTGCCCGCTTTGGCCCTGACTCTGGGTGATGCGGCAATTACGCGGGGAATCAGGGCACGGGCACCGCTGGATCGGATTGAAACCTACCGGGTCAACCCAGAGGGGGCAAGTGGGCGGCTCTATTGTTTTTCGCAGATTGATGGTGCCACCGCAGATACCAAGGTGGCGCATGTCTGGTTTTACGGCACACGTGAAATGGCACGCGT
>JAACTI010000422.1 GCA_009993495.1 Deltaproteobacteria bacterium
CCTTTCGAGATAGCGTGTAGTCTTTGCGTATAGTTTAGCGAAAAATGGAGGGAATGTCAATGGCGTCGCTGTAATGGTTTTAGATAACTGATGTTACGCAGTCTTTTCCCTCATCCCCTGCCCTTCCCTCATCCCCTGCCCTTCCCTCATCCCCTGCCCTTCCCCCGAAAGGGGAAGGGAGTCCCCTCTCCCTTTGGGAGAGGGTTAGGGTGAGGGTGCGTAACGTGAGTTAGATAACTGGAAGAGTAATCCCACTATTTTTGAAGTTTGCGCCATTACGGCGACAGTGACTCCGGCTGGAAGCACAACTCATAATCGGTACTTCACGAAGTGCCTCCGCTGGATTCCCTGACACTGCCCGCCACACACCGCACTGGCGTACGGCGCAAGTGTCGTCCCGATATCCTTCGGGAGGGCAAGTGTGTAATCCAGCGCAGTGACGGCAGATTAAATATCCGCCACAAGCGCTTCGTGATCCTGATAATCATAGCTGAAGATCAGGCGGTATTGGGTGCGATATTGCGTGTTCCCGATTAATCGCGTGGTGGATGCCAGCCTGCTCGTATCCACAACTGGCGTGCGCGTACAAGGGAAGGCCGATTCAAGTTCAACGCAATGCTGGTGGCGCGGCCTGTCGGCGTTAAACCCTCGATGTGATCGCCGGTCAGATTCCAAGTGAAGTGTTCGTTCCAATTCTCGAATCGGGGATTGAACAATCGCACCATGTTTCCCGTTTCAGGGTCAAGCGCCGCGATCCGGCCGCCTTTATGATCGTTGCAAAGGGAACATGCCAGCCAGAGATTTTCTTCCTCGGTAGGTCCGCCCAAGGCCAAGGGGATGATGTGATCTATTTCCATTGGCGCGCCGACGATATGTTCCGAAATCAGGCAGTATCCACAGCGGAAATGTGCCTGCTCCGCAACGCGCTGGCGTAATGCCTTTGGAATACTTTTTCCACTCATGCGCCAGAGAGCAGTTCGGAAATGTTAAAACCGCGGTCTCTTAGCAGGGCGGCGGCGTGCGCGCGGACGAGCATGTGTCTTTCGTATTGGCGCACCAGCCCGGCCAGGGTTTGTGTTTCAGAATCTTCCAAGCCTTCGCGCTGGCGTTTCAAGTGTAATGCTTCAAGTTGCGCGGCGAGGCGGGAATCCATGCGGGCGCGGGCGGCGCGCCAGAGGGAATCATCGTCCAGCAGGGACAAGTTCGCTTCGAGGCTGGCGAGTTCCTCGGGCAGGTTTTCGTCGCTGGCTACGGCCTCCGCAACTACGGCCAGCAGTTCGGATTCCACGCTGCGCTTTGTCTGCTGGGCGCGTTTTCGGACGCGGTTGTATAAAGGCTTGGGTAAATTGACAGTAACAGGGTGGATGTTCATCATTCCTCACAGTCTGAAGGCCGCGCTCATTATAGTCCACGAAGGTGGACTTTGCAGTGGTAGTGATGATTTGCTCGTTTATCTTGCACGACGCCAACGACTCTATCTGGAAGTTGCCAATCTATTCTTTCTTCAATAGCGTCTCGATTTCGCTCAACCTCATAAATATCAAGGTAACTCGCATCCCAAAAGAAAACCCGACATCGGAGGAGACCGTTGAAGTCGTCCGATGCCAGGCTGGTGATTTGGCCGTGAAATTCCGCGCCTTTTACACGGCGCAGGCTGCGTTCGATGC
>JAACTI010000423.1:0-1682 GCA_009993495.1 Deltaproteobacteria bacterium
CTTCTTTTCCCACATGCACATGATGGGGGAAAGTTTCCACATCCCAATCCGGGGCATTGTCCCACCGCATGATCAGTTTGCCGCGGCGATCCTGCCAGTGATAGGAATATTTACGGACGGACATGCTTAAAACCGTTTCTCGGACGTAAAGAACTGTATTATCGGTTAATATCAGCTCAGCGCGAAACCTGAGAATTTGCCCAAAATGCTCAAATCTGGAAATTTTATAAGACGCGATGACGTCGCTGTATTTGGTGAGAAGCTTAAGCATTCCGGAGCGCCCGCAACTTATCTTCCCACCAGATCAATGCCTTGCAGGCAAATTCCCAATCTTCCAGATCATTTTCTTTCCCGAAATCCTCTTTCCCTTTAACGGCATGGAGATCTTTTTCATAACTGTCGAATGATTTTTTATACTTATTTTCAAAACTTTCCTTTTCAGCTCGGAACT
This sequence comes from Deltaproteobacteria bacterium, assembly GCA_009993495.1. GTDB lineage: Bacteria > Desulfobacterota > Desulfuromonadia > Desulfuromonadales > Geopsychrobacteraceae > Geopsychrobacter. The sequence continues at coordinate 452 of JAACTI010000423.1, forward strand.
GATCAACCCTGGACAAGGCAATCATGACCGACCAATCTTTCAGAACATCATCAGACGACAAATACCCGTCTTCGAAGAGGATTTCATTTATGATCGCTGTGTTTTGCATATTCACCTCCTTGGGGGTCAGGTCTTGAAAATTAGCGTTTTTGCCGGGGCATGGAATCATTTTCAGACCACAAAGTTATTTTCTCAATAAAAATGAAATCCCTGGTATTTCCCGTGTAAAGTGGACAGCCCTGCTGAATGGATGTCGCGGCGATTAAAGCATCCGGTATCTGCAATCCATGACTCTTCGAGTAGCGCTCAATCAGCTCCGAAGCTGCGCGGGAAATCGCTTCGTCTATTTGAAAGATGCGGACAGATGAAAGATGACGCTTGATCTTTCCAAGTTCGGCCTTGTTCAAGGCGCCGTAATAAAGTTCCATTGCTGTGACAACGCTGATGGCGATTCTTCCCAGCCCGATTTCCTCTATCCTTGCTGTGACGGATGGATTGTTTTTGAGAACTTCAATGATGACGTTCGTGTCGCATAGAATCATGGATGCCTTACCGCCATGCCTTTTTTCTGATATCCGCAAGCGAGATATCTCGATTTTCCCAGATGCCGAAGAGTTTCCTGAAATTGCCATAGCCCGACCGTCTTGATTTTACGACTTTTTCCTTTTCAACTTCAATAAAATTAATTTCATTCAAAACGCTCATCAGCGCATGTAATTTTGTGTCATCTTTGACATTGATAACTAACCTTTGCATAGATGCCTCCTATTTTGGGGGTCAGGTCTTTAAAATTAGCGTTTTGCGGGGGAGCTATTCTGGAAAATTACGCCCTTTCGGGAATCCAGTTGGGATTTGGCACATCGATCGTTGTCAGTTGAGCATCGGGAATGAACGGCACATCCGTTGCAAGCATATCCTCTGCGCCGATGCGCAGTGATTCAAGCAATTCTTCCCGGGTCCTTTCCTGCGCATTAACACCCGGCAGATCGATCAGCCAGCCGATCCACCATTCATCGGATCTTTTTATTACGGCCCTGTATTTCATAATTCTACCTCACGAAAGGAATTTTGAGGTCTTTACAAATCTTCCTCGCCAATTCATCGACAATTTCATTGTGTCTCGGAACTTCTGTTTTATATTCGCCTCTTTGAGGTAATTGAGGTAATTTAGAATCTCCCTACCCTTGATTTTAAGGGCATTTTCAACCCACCATTTTTCATTTCAACCCAA
>JAACTI010000423.1:1712-2125 GCA_009993495.1 Deltaproteobacteria bacterium
CCCACCATTTTTCATTTCAACCCAACGAATCGGCAATCCGTTGCCGTTTCACCCGACAGCTTTATTCTCAAACTGCCCCGAAAAATATTTTTCTCTTCTCTGCATTTTGGGCTGGCGTCCCAGCATTTCTTCTGATATACACTTATCATGTTGCCAATATCCATAAGAAAACGAGCCGTTTCCGAAGCCGACATCCCTCTGATTCAAGGCGTAATCAATCAACATTGGGCCGAGGGAAGAAAGAGCATCTCCAGAATCCTGTGCCGGAACTGGGGGTGGCTCCAAGCCAACGGTGCCACCAAGGACATGGCCTGCCGGGAACTTCTTCTCACCTTGGAACGGATGGGACATCTTGTCCTCCCGCCGCGAAAAACCAATAGCTGGAACGAACGCAGAAATAAAAGCACTCAGGT
>JAACTI010000424.1 GCA_009993495.1 Deltaproteobacteria bacterium
AAGTTAGCATAAAGTGTTTGTTTGAGAGTTTGTTCTTTTTTGGTAAAACCATTTCAGTATGTCGGAAGAGAAGGTCAGCACCTTGGGCTTCGAGCCCGGAAATTAGTTTCTTCCTTCCGCCAGGTAAAAGTCGTGGAATAACGTGGTGCAATGACACCGGATTCGACGAGGGTGATGATTCCTGGCATTGATTGTGAACGGGTTTTTACCAGAAAAGGAGTTGTGATGGAAAATTATTACATGGGCATTGACGTGAGCAAGGGGTACGCGGACTTTGTGATCCTCGATGCCAAGAAAGACGTCGTGGAGCCGAATTTTCAGTTGGATGACACTTTCGGCAGTCATTGCAAGCTCTTTGAAATCCTGAAGCGGTTTTTTGATTGTCATTCCGGTTCCGTACTTTTCGCAGCCGTAGAGAGCACCGGAGGTTATGAGAACAACTGGCTTCATTCTTTGGGCGGCTTTCAGGGGACGCTCGATATCCGCTCTGCCCGCCTGAATCCCTTGGGCGTCCGGGCGAATAGCAAGGCTTCCTTGAGACGCGTCATCACGGACAAGATCAGCGCCCGGGATGTGGCGGAGTATCTGATTGCTCATCCGGAGAAAGTGACCTATCAGCAGGAGGATTCTCTGGCCGGCCTGAGACGGCAATGGGGCTTCGTCAGGCTGCTGGTGAAGCAGAAGACCCAGATCCTCAATCAGTTCGAGTCCCTGCTGTACACTGCCAATCCGGAACTGATCGCCTATTGCCAATCGGGTGTGCCGGCCTGGCTCCTGAAGCTCCTGAAACAATATCCGACGGCAGCCAAACTCGCAAAAGCCAGAGCGACTTCGGTTGCCCGGATACCTTACGTAACCGCTGGCCGCGCCAAGGAGTTGATTGAGCAGGCGAAAAAGAGCGTCGCCTCCGCCACCGATGAAACGACCGGAAGCCTGATCACGGCCATGGCCGAGCAGATTATCCGCATGGAGGAGACCATCCGGATTCAAAGCCAGCAGATGGCCAAACGGTGCGCCATTCCGGAAGTCACTTTGCTGAAAACCATTCCCGGAATCAGCGACGCCTCCGCCATCGGCCTGATGCTCGAAATCCAGTCCGTAAAACGGTTCTCTTCCGTCAAGAAGCTGGCAGCCCACTTCGGACTTCATCCCGCGTTCAAGACCAGCGGCGATGGAACCAGTGGCGTCCGCATGAGCAAACAGGGACGCAAGGAACCCCGGAAGATCCTCTTCATGGTCGCCATGGTCTCCCTGACGGCCAATCCCCATATCCGGAAAATCTATGAAGAACATACGGAAAAGGGAATGGAAAAGATGGCGGCCATCGGGCTGTGCATGCACAAAATCCTGCGGATCGTCTATGGCATGCTCAAAAACAACCAAGCCTATGATTCCCAGGTGGACCAGAAAAACAGGGAAAACAGGATGGCCCGCAAAGCAACTCACACCGTGAAAAATGTAAACCGCCGCTACGAGATATTTGATCAGCAGGCGCCGATCTCCAGGAGGCAAAGCAACAAAAGGAAGGAATGGAAACAGTCCCAAGGTGATAACATCACCCAGCACGGGATCGGCGTTCCCATCCCTTCCGCTGCTTAAACTAACAAAAGCAGGAGGAATTGTCCAGGTTTTACCAAATTTTCAAAGAGCAGCTCTCGAACCAAATTGACGTAAAAAAATGTCAATTTTTATTGTTGACTTTGAAA
>JAACTI010000434.1 GCA_009993495.1 Deltaproteobacteria bacterium
TTTTTTCGTTTTTCGATGAGTTTGTTGCGTTGCTGGCGTTCACTCAGGCCGACGGCCGCAACGGACACCAGCACCGAGCAGACCAGGCAGAGCACAAAGGCAACGCCCAGCACCCTTGCAGTGCTATCCTTCGACATGGCGTAACCTCCGTTTGATATGAACTTTCAACACGAGCTGGTCAATCAGCGGCGCAAACACGTTGCCGAACAGAATGGCAAGCATCATCCCTTCGGGAAAGGCCGGATTCACCACGCGGATCAGAATGCATAAGCTGCCAATGAGAACCCCGTAAAGCCATTGCCCACCTTCGGTCATGGCTCCTGACACTGGATCCGTCGCCATGAACACCAGCCCAAAAGCGAAACCACCGAGCACCAGATGCCACAGAGGCCCGAGGCCGAACATGGGGTTGGTGCTGCTGTCAACCAGCAGAAACAAGCTGGACAAAATGCCGGCCCCAAGCAATCCCGAAAGCATAATGCGCCAGGAACCTATGCCGCTGACCACCAACACCAGGGCGCCAAAAAGACACGCCAGGGTCGACGTTTCCCCCATGGAACCGGGGATGGTGCCGAGAAAAGCACTGAACCAGCTGGTCATCTGGCTAACGGCCGCGACGCCGCCTTCGGCGGCACGACTCAGGGCGGTAGCCCCACTGAAACCATCAACGGCCGTCCACACACTGTTACCCGAAATCTGCGCCGGATACGCAAAAAACAGAAAAGCGCGCCCGGTCAGTGCCGGGTTGAGAAAATTTTTACCGGTGCCACCAAAAATTTCTTTACCGATCACAACCCCGAAGCTGATCCCCAACGCCACCTGCCATAAAGGCAGGGTCGGTGGGCAGATCAGGGGAAAGAGCGAACCGGTGACCAGAAAACCTTCGTTAATATCGTGGCCGCGGACAAGGCTGAACAGCCCCTCCCACAAACCGCCGACGATATTGGTCACCAGATAAATCGGCACGAACCAGCTCGCCCCGAGGAGCAGATTGTCGTAAAGAGAAGCGGGATCACCACCAAAACCCAGCAAGCCAATGACCAGGCCACGCCAGCCCTCAACGCTGTCGGCATTCACCTGCAGAACACTGTTGGCCTGATAGCCGGTGTTCCACATGGCCATAAAGAAACAGGGCAGCAAAGCAAAAACCACGGTGATCATCACCCGTTTCAGATCCATGGCGTCTCGCACATGGAGGCTGCCAGCGGTCACTTGGCCGGGGGTGTAGATAAAACTGTCAGCGGCTTCATACAAAGGGTAAAACCGCGCCAGTTTACCTCCTTTGGCAAAGTGCGGATGGGCCTTGTCAAGGAGAGTACGCAAGGCTTTCATCAGCCCTCCTTCTCAATCTTCAGTAAAGACTGGCGCAAATAGTCGCCATAGTTCATTTTCCCCGAGCAGACGAAGCTGCACAGGGCCAGATCTTCTTCATCCAGTTCCAGGCACCCCAGATTCTGGGCCAGATCGGTGTCGCCGGTGAGCAGAGCGCGCAGCAACCAGGTGGCTTTGATGTGCAGAGGCATCACCTGTTCAAAGGCTCCAGTGGGCACCATGGCCCGCGGGCTGCCGTGCGTGCTGGTAGTCAAAGCCAGGGGACGCCGCGGCAGCAGGCTGGCGGCGAAGACCCGTTT
>JAACTI010000120.1 GCA_009993495.1 Deltaproteobacteria bacterium
CGACTCAGCGACCTGACCCGCATGGATCAAGAGCGCCTGCGCGCCGCCCTCACCGGCGTCAGCAATTTCCAGCAATTCCTCGCCCGGCGTTATCCCCTGGCACGCAGTATGTAACCTGAAAAAAACAGTCGCGCCCACGAAAGCCGGGCATACAATCACACGACACCGTGTTGCGATTAACGGTTACGATAAGCAGTGACGACGCGAACTTGCTTGAAATATATCTATATTTTTGCAATCGGCGGACATTACGATCAATTGTGAGCCCTAACGCCTCGCATCACCGAGAGAGTTAAAGGGGACATTCTATATTGGCCGCCAAGAAAGAATTTCGGTTAAAGGCAAAGCTGACGCCGAAACGGCATAGCCTGACAGTCCGGCATGTTATGCCACCATTAATAAAATTTTTGTCGCAAAGTTTCTGTGGACAATATTTCCAACGCAATGAACCTGATGCTGTCAGTGTTGACTCTGGACATGGGTGCATTGAAACGCGCAAGATCTGGACGTCATCCGAGCTCAATCACTATCTCGACTTCCCTCACGTCGGCCAGGCTTTTGTGATTGAACGCAAAGTATTGATAATAAAACCGGGAAGGTTTCCACTGAAACCGCCTACGGCATCACCCGTTGCACGCTCGAACAAGCCAACGCCGATAAAATCCTCAACACCAATCGCAACCACTGGTGCATTCAAGACAGCTGCCACAACATCATCGGCTCGAATTTCGATGGAAACCGCAGCCGGGTATGTACTGGCTATGGGCCGGAGAATATCTCACGGCTGAGACACTTTGCCTTCGAACTTATCAAGGCAAAAGTACCCAGCGTCGCACAAAAGATGCGACAACTCGCCATGAGCGTCCGTTCGGTTCTCGATTATCTGCATATGACAACAAATTCTTCGATACCCTACCCGTGACCATGTTAGAACAAATTTTCCGGGATGGTTCAGAACAGAGTTGAAAGCCCGCAGGAGGTCAAAAAGGCAGCTTTGAGCCTTCCGGCCGCAGGATATCGACACCCGCGGGCTGAACAAAACGAAAATAACTCGCCGCCAGACCGACATTAAAGTTAATCTTGGAAAATTCGATGGTGGTTTTATTTCCCGCCGGATCCATCACGGTGGTCGCCATGATCGGGAAGTAATTGCCAACCTGTTGTTTTTCGACATAATCGAGCACGGCACGGCGGTCAACCACAATCTGCAGGGTTCGAATCAGGTTAGACGCCCGGCGAGGCCGCAGCTCCAGAACGTAATTACCTTGGAGATCGGAATTGGGGCTGCCCCAGCGGATTTGAAAATCGCGTGACAGATTTCCAAGCCCGGTGAGAAAGGTCATGGGGTTGTCCTGGCGCTGCCGACTGATTTCGGCAACATCGCTGACAATGACCTGACGATTATCGGGCAGATAAACCCACAGGGTTTCGGCATCGGAGATGACTTCCTGTTGCGTGGGTTCGAGATACTCCCAGCGGAACATGGACAGCGGCACCCGATTTCCGCCGGGGTAGGTAAAACGAAAGCTCACCAACCCGCGACCGCGCTGAACGCGTTCAATCGCGGCAATTTCCGACTGCTGGAAAAAATCTCCCTGAAAATCGAAAATGCCCGATTTGTCGGAACCGCGAGCCTGCACGACATCGGACGCAAAGGGCTTTTGCAGGGCCTCGGCGACATCTTTGACCCCAATAGTGGCGGCAGCGACTAAGCCCGGCAGCAGCAGCAGCACAACCAGCAAGAAATTTCTCTTCACGTTAACCTCCTTCATAAGCTGATTTTTCGACCATAGGCGATGAGTTTACCAAATTCCGTGGGGCTTGTGTCTGCAAAATCAGCGCCGTTCATCCTTCAGCGCCTTCCGCGGCTAAAGCCTGAAGGGCCGCCGTATCCAGCCCGATGAAAATCTGCCCCTGGATCTGACAAAAGTCCACCGCAAACTCAGCAGCAAAAGCTTCGGTAAAGGGGGGCAACTGCCAGGGCACCAGGCTCAGTCGCGGCGGCGACGGCAGGGTGCGCAGACCACAACTTTCATCAAAATATGCGACAAAGGCCGACGCCAGCAGATTGCCGCATTCCATCAGCGCCGAACGGGCCATTTCGTCAAGCAGGGATATTTCTCGGGTTTGGGTCAGTCTTTTGGCAAGTTCCAGGGCCAGGGTTTCCGGCAAGCACAGACAGATAGCGCCGGGCAGGGCACCTTGGAGCGTCAGCCAGATACTGACCCCGACAAGGGGAGGGCGCCCTGATCCAAGTTTGATCGAAACCGGATCTTTCACCATCGTCGCCAGGGCGGTTGCCGCCTGTTCAAGGCCGCGTTGTAATGCAATTTTTCGCGCCGAAAGCGGTTTTTTTTCCACCCTGCTGATCATCAAACTTTAGGCTCTCCGCCACGGCGGCGTTCGAGGATGCCCTGAATATCAAGAAGAAAAACAATGCTGCCATCGCCCAAAATGGTGCCGCCTCCCAGACCCTTGAGGTGATCCAGGGGCGCGGGCAGACTTTGGACGAAAACTTCGCGTTGACCGGCAAAACCATCGACCACCAGGCCGACTTTGCGCCCGAAGGCCTCGGTGAGTACCACCGAAATTTGCAGGGCAGCCTGAGGGTTGGGTAAATCGAGAATTTTACGCAGGGACACCAGGGGCAGCAACTCTTCGTGATGAGAAAAAACGCGGTGCTTGCCGCTCATTTGAATCTGGGCAGAATCAATTTCAAGGGTCTGCAAGACTCGTGTTAAGGGGATGGCCACCAGCTTTTCATCAACGCGCACCAGCAGTGCCTTGAGAATGGCAACCGACAGGGGAAGTTTCAGGGTCATGCGGGTGCCTTGCTGGGGGGCCGATTCAATATGTAATACTCCACCGAGTTTTTCGACCGCCGCCTTGACCACATCCATGCCAACCCCGCGTCCCGAGGTCGCGGTCACCTGAGGGGCCGTCGAAAAACCCGGCAGACAAACCAGCTGAAAAGACTCATAATCGCGCATAATTTGCGCCTGCGCCGGAGTTATCAAACCCTTATTGACCGCCTGCCGCCGCAGAGCTTGGGGATCCATGCCCCGGCCATTGTCGGCAACCTGCAACATCACCTGATCACGCTGGCGCCAGGCACGTACGACAATGGTACCCCGGTGCTCAATGCCGTGATCGACCGCATTGCGCACCATGTGTACCAGAGGATCGGTCAATTCTTCGAGAATGGCGCGATCAAGTTCGATGCCGCTCCCTTCAAGTTCAAGATGGATTTCTTTGTTGCTGGTGCGTGCCAGATCACGCACCAGGCGTGGCAACCGGGCGGTGACCGTTTCAACGGGCATCATGCGGACTTTCAATACCTGGTGGTGCAGATTTTTTACCAGCCGTGCCAGTTGGCCCAATCCTTCGTTAAGACTGAGCCAATTTTTCTGCTGGGCCGCACTGTGGAGCATGTAGCGGTTGGTCATCAGTTCGCCGGTCAAATGAATAAAACGATCAAGCAGCTCGGTCGGAATGCGCACGGTTGTACTTCCCGCCATGGCTGCCCCCAGAGCTGTCGGCGGTTTGGGTTCCTGGATGTCGAGCTGGGAAATTTCAGAATAGACCTTGAGCCGTTCCTTAATCTCGGCACCAGTGACGCTGGTTTTCAAGCGCACATCAAGCTTGCGATAGTTTCCTCCGCTGAGAATACGGTTTTTTTCTGGCTGGCAGGCAAGAATCTGCCCAAGCGATTCAAGTTGTTTGAGCAGCACCAATAGCCGGGCACCGGGCGCAGCGATACTTTCATGCAGGCTGAGGCGAATCTGTTGTTCGCTTGTCTGGGGTAGGGTTGCGGCTGAAATTGGTGCAGCGATGGGGGCTGCTTGGGTTGCAGCGGCGATGGGTACCGCCAGAAATGCGGCCGTTGAGCGTTCGGTTCGATCGGCGTGGATATCTTCGAGCAGGCGGGCGAGCAAGTCGGTACCGGCGAGGAGACGATCAATGGTCGCAGAATCAATCTGCCCGAGCTGACGGAAATGATCGAGGGAATCTTCCAACTGGTGGGCCAGGTTTGCGGTTTGCTGATACCCCATAGAAGCGGCCATGCCCTTGATGGAATGAGCTTCGCGAAACAGGGCATCGAGGCTGGCCGAGTTTTGCGGATTGGCTTCAATTTCGACCAGCAGGGTCGCCATTTTCTGCAGATGTTCCCGCGATTCGCTCAGAAACATCGCCTTGTATTTGGTCATATCCATGGGCTTGATTCCGTCAATTGAGCACCCGCGCGACAACCTCCAGCACCTGCTGCGGCTGAAAGGGCTTGATGACAAAATCACAGGCACCCTTCTCCAGGGCCTCCATGACCATGGTTTCCTGGCCAAGGGCACTGCACATCAAAACGCGAGCCTGGGGTGCAAAAGCCAGGATATCCTGGAGGGCTTCTATACCGCTGTACTCGGGCATAACAATGTCCATGGTTACCAGATCGGGGCGCAACTGCTGATACTGGCGCACCGCTTCCTGGCCGTTTTCGGCCTCTCCAATGACATCATACCCGGCGCCGACAAAGATATCGCGCAGCATATTGCGCATAAAAAGGGCATCATCAACAATTAAAATACGATGGGCCAAAACCACCTCCACCTGCGACGAAACAAATTGTCACTTCAACTGAGTTTCAATTATGTGACCCACCTGCTCCAGATCAAGCAGGTTGATCATTTTCTCATGCCAGTGAACCACTCCGGCGATACAGTTCTGCGGTTCGTCACTTTGCATCAGCGCGAGATGTTGCAGATCGACATTGATCACGGATTCAAGCTGGTGAACTGCCAGGGCCAGGCTTAAGATCTGCGGCGACAACACCAGGAAACGCTGACAAACCGGAGCTGGGTCAAAACCCAGCAACAGGGGCAGATCAACCACCGGCACCACCTGGCCATGAACGTTGATTGCCCCGAGAAAGGTCGCCGGGGTGACGGGCAGATAGTGCAGCTGCGCGCCATCAACAACTTCTTGAATGCTGGTCAGTTTCAGGGCGTAACGTTCGGCACCCAGAGTGAAGGGTAAAAGCTGGGTCATCAAGCAGGCGCCTCCGCGTCGCTGCCCAGGTTGAAGCGACTGACGGTGGTCAAGAGCTCGTCGGCCAGTTGCGCCAGCTTCTGTGAAGCGTAGGTCAGCTCTTCCATGGCGGCCGATTGCTCTTCCGTGGCCGCGGAGACCTGCTCGGTGCCGGCAGCGTTGTCTTCGGCTACCCGGGAAATTTCTTCAATCGCTGCGACAATTTCGGTGGCGTTTTTATTCTGCTGTTCAGTGAGAGCGGTAATCTTATGGGCCTTGCCCTGAGCATCTTCCGCTTTTTCGATGATGGCGCGAAATACTCCACTGGTACTGTCGATCGCGCCACGACCAGCGTCAATGGCGCGCACCGAATCGAGCATCGATTGATGCACGCGCAGACTTTCGTCGCGGGTCGTGTCGATCAGGCGGGTAATCTCGCCTGCCGAAGCGCTGGTGCTGTCGGCCAGCTTACTGATCTCTTCCGCAACGACCGCAAAACCCTGCCCATATTCACCGGCGCGAGCAGCCTCAATCGTGGCATTCAAGGCGAGTAAATTCGTCTTTTGTGCGATACCGGTAATCACATCGATAATGGTGCCGATCTTTTGCACATGTTCGCTGAAAGACACCATCTGGCGGCTGTTGCCTTCCACGTCCGACAGCACAAGTTTCATTTTTTCCAGGGCCGTGTCGGTGAGCTGTCCGCCGTCTTTTGCGGTTTTAGTGGTTTCTGCCGAAGAAAGGGCAAGTATCTGACTTGATGCGGTAATCTGCTCAATCGATCCCGCCAGGTCGCGGATGACCCGCGAAACTTTTTCGACCATTTCAGCCTGAGTTTCCGCACCGCGGCTGATCTGTTCTATCGCCCCTGCGACCTCATGGGAGGTTGCCGTCATTTCTTCCGCCGAAGCGCTCAAGCCCTGAGAGGATTCATTGACCCGCACCGAGGTGGTGCGAATTTTCCCCACCACCTTGCGCAAATTATCCACCACCAGATTAAGAGAATCGGCCAGATCTTCGGTTTCATCGGACACCAGCCCCTTGCGCAGCTTCAATGTGCGGCTTAAATCTCCGTGGCTGAGACGCTCGGCACCGGTGGTTAAGATCCCGATATTTGAGGTGAATGCCTTGGAAAAAATCCAGCCGAAAACTAAACCGACCAGCAGTGCTCCCAGGGTGGAAACAAACTGCTGCATACTCTGCGGAATAAAGCCCAGTACTGGAACCAGGTAATCGAGAAACACAATCGAGCCGACGACCACCACAAAACCAAGAACAAATTTATGACTGATTTCTATGCGCATTGAATCCGTACCTCCAGACAGAAATTCAGCTGCCCTGGCGCCGGGATCTGAGCATCAGGGAGCCTTAGACTCACGTAACGATTTACCCCGAGCAGCGTCCGTTCCAGGGATGTAGCCATGCGGCCCGTGGAATGGGGGTCTCGGACTGTTTCTACGGCGCGGGACAGGTTACACTTTCACTTTTGAACGCTGTTGGTCAATCATCCTCTTTGACGTCATCCGCCTTTTTACGATAAATCCGCTCGGCCGCATTGACACACTCAAAAAGCTCCCGCGTTTCACTGATCATGGTTTCCGAACGACCAAGCACCAGATAGCCGCCGGCCACCAGGGCAGCGGCGAAGGTTTTGAGGATGTGTTCCTGCTGCGGCGGTGAAAAATAGATCAACATGTTGCGGCATAAAATCAGATCAACCCGGTGAAAGGGGCGATCGTTGAGAATATCGTTGTGGAAAAAACGCACGCGTTTGCGCAGCCTGTCATTCAAACGATAAAACCCTTCTTCCAGGGTGAAATATCGCTTAAGGACAGAATCGGGCACCTCGGCGACCCGATGGGGCTCGTAGCGGCCCTGACGGGCTTTTTTGAGAATGTCGTTGCTGATATCCGTGGCATAGATGGTGATCTGCTCCGGTGAATTGCACAGCTCATCGCACAAGAGCGCCAGGGAATAGGGCTCTTCACCCATGGCACAACCGGCACTCCAGAGACGTAGTTCACGCCCCGCTGGCCGCGTGCGCAGTAAAGCGGGCAGAATTTTTTTTTCCAGCACCATAAATGTGGTGGGATTGCGAAAAAACTGCGACACATGAATGGTTAAGGCTTCAAGCAACGCCAGCTGCTCGGTGGGCTCTGCGGCCAGACAGGCCACATATCCACTGATATGGGGGAACCCAAGCTGACGGATACGGGCGGCGATACGGCGCTTGATGCAGCGATCCTTATAACTGTCAAGATCAAAACCCTTGACGGTGAAAAGAATATCACGAATTTCGCGAAACGCATCTTCAGGCAGATCCTGACCGACCAGGGCCGCGACTTCAGGATCGGAGACGGAAACGGGCTGATAACCGGTGGCACTAAAATCGCTCAACGATGGCACCTTTCAGTCGGCAAAATGATCAAACGCTCCTGCTGTCGGTCGATAAGCGCTGCCATCGGCCTGCAGGTATTGCAAACCCGACGCAGCACTTAACTGACCAATACAGGTCAGGGGCAATGGCATCCTTTGGCTCAACCGTTCCAGGTCTGCCCGCTTTTGCGGGTTAGCGCTGAACAGCAGTTCATAATCCTCCCCGCCGCAAAGAGCCAGATCGATAAGTTCGGGCTGCCGGGCCAGATGCGCACGGAAATCCGACGATAAGGGTAGCTGGTTTATGTTGACACGGGCACCGACCCCCGAAGCACGCAACAGGTGCCCCAGATCACCGTCAAGGCCGTCGGACAAATCAAGCATGGCCGTTGCCAATCCTTCCTCAGCCAAAGCCTGGCCCAGGGCCAAGCGCGCCCGGGGACGAAAGTGTCGGGCCATGAGGGCGGTTGAACAGCTTTGCCGCGCCAGCAAGCGGCGCAGGCAGAGGGCGCTGTCGCCCAGGGTTCCCGAGACCCACAGATCCTCACCGGCTCGCCCCCCGGCTCGGGTCACTCTTTGGCCGATGCGGCAATGTCCTTGCACTGTGATCGCGAGCACCAAGCCGTTGGCCGAGCGGCAGGTGTCGCCACCGGCCAGACAGATCGCATAGTCGGCCAAACCCTCAAACAGGCCATCGACAAAAAGATCGAGTTGGCCGGCACCGAAGCTGCGCGGCACCCCCAGCCCCAGATAAAGTGCCAGCGGCCGACCACCCATGGCCGCCAGATCGCTCACATTTACCGACACTGCTTTGTGGGCCAGATCATGTGGATTCGTCCAGTCAAGACGAAAATGGACATTTTCGAGCAGCAGATCGGTGCTGGTGAGCAATTCGTGCCCATCCGGAACCTGGAGCGCCGAGCAGTCATCGCCTATGCCAAGAGTTAAAGACGCATGCCCCTCGGCGCGCTGACGCAGTTTTTCAATGAAGGAAAATTCACCTGCCACCGACCCTGCTCCTGTAACTCAGAGGTTCCTGCTGAAATTTCACGGACTTAATTGGGCCTCATTATTCGTTTACTTATCTTTTATGTCAAGAAAGATGCTGAATTGGAAAAGGCGACCGATTTTCACCGGTCGCCTTTTCCAATCCAATCCAACACCAAGCGGCTAGAGACTCGGCCCAAATTGGGTGAAATCAATATCACCCTCAACATAGTATTTCTTGAAATTTTCAATAAACATGCCCGCGAGTTTGCGCGCGATCTTATCAAAATTTTCTTTGTCGGTCCATGCGTTGCGCGGGTTTAAAAGATGGGTGTCGACGCCCGGCAGCTGTTTAGGAATACTGAGTTTGAAGAAGGGGGTCTGATCAAATTCGGCGTCTTCGATCGAGCCATCGAGAATCGCATTGATACAGGCACGGGTCGCCTTGATACTCATGCGCGAGCCGACGCCGTAGCCGCCGCCGGCCCAACCGGTATTGACCAGATAAGCATTGACGCCGTGTTCAGCCATTTTTTCGCCAAGCAGTTTACCGTAAACCGTGGGATGCAGGGGGAGAAAGGCTTCGCCGAAACAGGCCGAAAAGGTCGCCTGAGGTTCGGTGACACCGCGCTCGGTGCCCGCCACCTTAGCGGTGTAGCCCGAAAGGAAATAGTACATTGCCTGTTCCCGGCTCAACTTGGACACCGGCGGCAAGACCCCGAAAGCATCGCAGGTCAGGAAAATGATGTTTTTCGGGTGCCCGCCCTTGAGGCTTGGCTCGTGGTTTTCAATGTGATCAATCGGGTAAGAAACCCGGGTATTTTCGGTTTTTGAACCATCGGCGTAATCGATATTTCCGGCCGGATCGGCAACCACGTTTTCGAGCAGAGCATTGCGTTTGATTGCCGCAAAAATTTCCGGCTCGTTCTGGGCAGACAGGTTAATACATTTGGCATAACAGCCACCTTCAAAATTGAAGACTCCGTCAGCATCCCAACCGTGCTCATCATCACCAATCAGGCGCCGCCGCGGGTCGGTCGACAAAGTGGTTTTTCCGGTTCCCGACAACCCGAAGAAGAGGGCCACATCGCCGTGATGGCCAATGTTGGCGCTACAGTGCATGGAAAGGATTTTTTCCAGGGGCAACCAGTAGTTCATCATGGTGAACATGCCCTTCTTCATTTCGCCGCCGTACCAGGTGCCGCCAATAATGGCGATATTTTTTTCCACATTAAAAATCACGAAAACTTCAGAATTCAGCCCATGTTTCTGCCATTTCCGGTTGGTCATGCCCGCGGCATTATAAATCTGAAAGTTGGGAGCAAAGCCCGGCAGATCTTCCGCCGGGGGACGAATAAACATGTTTTTGACGAAGTGTGATTGCCAGGCGATTTCGGTGATGAAACGCACAGATTTACGCGTCTCGGGGTTAGCCCCGCTGTAACCGTCAGTGACATAAAGGTCTTTACCTGCCAGGTATGCGGTAACATCTGCATAAATTTCGTCAAAAATTTCGGCACTGATGGGCTGGTTAATATTGCCCCAGGCGATAGCGTCCTGCGAGGGTGCCTGTTTGACAAAATACTTGTCCTTGGGCGAACGGCCGGTAAATTTGCCGGTATCGACCATCATGGTGCCGTTATGTGAAAGTTTGCCTTCTTTACGCGCCTGTTCATGCGCAAACAATTGCGCATAGTCAAGATTGTGATAAAGGGTACCGACGCTTTTCAGACCAAGATCTGCTGCTTGCAATTGGCTCATTTGGAACTCCCTGATGTAAAAGTAAGGATAAAAGGTATAAAGCTGACCAAAATTGACGAATTTCCCGAGGTAAACTCGCGAACTATAACGTAAACTCTTGAATCTGACAAGTAAA
The DNA here is from genome assembly GCA_009993495.1 of Deltaproteobacteria bacterium. Classification (GTDB taxonomy): domain Bacteria; phylum Desulfobacterota; class Desulfuromonadia; order Desulfuromonadales; family Geopsychrobacteraceae; genus Geopsychrobacter. Next base: position 10,259 of record JAACTI010000120.1, read on the forward strand.
AGAATGACTGTTTTTATCAAGAAATTTCAGCCCGGAAATGAAAAATTGCTGTAACCCTCCACCAGGCGTAAGCCCGAGGCCGCCATGGAAGGGGTGATCCAGGCGCCCGTGGAATGGGGGGTCTCGCTCTGTCTCCGCAGCCAAAGAGAGAGACCTTACCAAGGTTCTGGTGCCGTTGTCTCAACCAGCACGTTTTTTCAGGTAGGCAACCAACTGCCAGAGCTGTTCGGTTTGCAGATAAACCCCCCAGGCCGGCATGACTGAGCCGTTGCTGCGGTAGGGTTCGGTGGTGCGGCCAAGCTCGATGCGGCGATACAGATAACCGGGCAGGGATTTGCGGTATTTCGCTGCGTGGAAATCAGGGGCGGGCGGGTTGAATCTCGCGGCACGCGGGCTGCGCCCTTCGGCGATGCTGCCGTGACATTGCGCGCAATGGATGGCAAAAAGTTCGGCACCCGCAGCAATTTGCCGTGGGTGCATCAACTCTGCGGGCGGAATCGGCAGGGTGAACTGGTTTTTTTCGTCACAGGCCCCCAGCAGAACCAGTATGCCGAAAACGACGACAAGGTTGCGTATCACCTGAATTCCCCCTTTTAAATTCTGTGGGCCGTCAACGACGGCCCACAGAACAGATGGGTTTTGTGACAGGCTAAACCGCCACCAGCGGCCGTCCCCAGGCGGCCAGCTCAGCAAGAACCGCGGCTATGACGCCTTCAAACGCTGCCGTGATGGCTGGCGAAAAGTCCATGCTCATTTCAATACTGGCGGCCTGGGCGCCGATCACCACCAGTTGCCGCGGCAGATGGCCCTGGAGTTCGGCGACCGCGAGTAAATCTTGCAAGCCCATTTGATGCACTGAGAGTTTATTGGCAAAAGCACGCGGCACCTCATCGTCTTCGAGGCGAAAAATTGTGCCGGGGGCCGCCTCCATTTGCAGGGCGTCAATAAGCAGTAATTGGTCGATCCCTTCGAGCCGTGGCAGCAGATCAAGCCCCAGAGTGCCGCCATCCAGCAGGTTTACCTGCGGATGGGGCCGATAGCGTTTTTCCAGTTCACTGATCACGCGCCCTCCCAGGCCATCGTCACTCATGACCAGATTTCCCAGCCCCATGACCAGAATCGCCATTACAGATCCTTGGGATCGATGAATTTGTACCCGCCAAAGATCGAACTCAGGGTGCCGTTCTTTTCTTTAACGTCCATCAACCAGGCGCTGTAGACATGGTGAATGGCGAAGGCGATGAGCAGCCACATCACCATATGGTGCGTCAAACGCAGGCCCTGATTGGAGAACAGGCCCAGAACCGGCGCCATAAGAGCGGCCCAGCGGCCCGCCGGGTCGTACTGGGAATAGAGAGCGAATCCGCTGACGATCTGCACGCCGAAAAGAACGAAAACCACCGAGTAGGCCATGGCCGCCAGGGCATTGTGTCCCACCACATAGGGCGGTTTTTGCCGCAGGAAGGTGTAATAGTTGAAGGTGCCGCCGATATGCTTCCTGCCTTCCTTGGTCAGCCAGGGCATAAAAGCCCGCCAGCTGGCGTGGCGATTGCCGAAAAACATCCACAGCAGGCGCACAATCAGCGAAATGCTGAACATATAGGCCGACACATAATGCACCGCGCGCATCCAGCCCATAACAAAAGACGATGTCTGCGGCACGACGAGGTTGGGGTTGCCAATATAGAGCCCGGTCACCGACAGGGTGATAAGTGTCAAAACGTTGATCCAATGGGTCAGGCGTACCGGCCATTCCCAGACGTATCTGATCTGCAGCATGGAATGAACCTCCTCTCTACAGGGCCTTCACCGTGATGATTTCATTCCCCCGACCGTCAAGCAGGTGCACGGCACAGGCCAGACAGGGGTCGAAAGAATGGATGGTGCGCAAAATCTCCAGGGGTTGCTCTTCATTGGCAATCGGCGTGCCGATCAGGGCGGATTCATAGGGTCCCATCTGCCCGGCCGGATCACGCGGGCCGGCGTTCCAGGTGGAAGGAACCACCGCCTGAAAATTGGCAATGGCGCCATTTTCAATGCGAACCCAGTGTCCCAGGGCCCCGCGGGGGGCTTCATGGTAGCCAAAACCCTGGGCTTCACGCGGCCAGGTGGATGGCTCCCATTTTTCGCCATTGTGAACTTCAAGGATACCGCGCCCCATGTTGTCGGCCAGTTGGTTCAGCCACAGCTCATTCTTCTTTGCCAGCATCAGACAATCGATACCGCGGGCGGCGGTACGTCCCAGGGTTGAAAAGAGTGCCCCGGCACCCACCCCCAGAGTTTTCAGCACGTGGTCGACAATCGCCTTGGCGTCAGCGTTGCCGCTGGCATAAGCCACCAGCACCCGCGCCAGGGGCCCGACTTCCATGGGTTGATCCATGTAGCGTGGCGCCTTGACCCACGAATACTTGCCGTCGGTATCGAGAAAATCGTAGGGCGGCTGCGGGCCGGTGTAGTTGGGGGTGGTCTCGCCGTCGTAGGGGTGCTTGCCCTTGGCGTCACCGCCCGAATAGCTGTACCAGGAATTGGTAACGTATTCGGTAATCTTACGCTCGTCCATTTCCAGCACATTGGCCAGATCTTTGCCCATAATGACGCCCCGCGGAAAGTACAAACTGCCGGTGCCGCCGCTGTTGTCCATGGGAAAATCGCCATAACACAGGTAATTGCCAACCCCGCCGCCAATCGCCGCCCAGTCTTTGTAAAACGAAGCCACGGCGAGCAAATCGGGGATATAAACCTGCTCGACAAAGAGACGGGCTTTTTTAAGCAACTTGCCGATCAGGGCAATTTTATCGGCGTTAATGGCGTTCTGACTGTCGGGATCGACGGGGATGGCCATGCCACCGACCAGAAAGGTTTGGGGGTGGGGATTTTTCGAACCCAGAATTCCATGGATGCGAATCACATCTTTCTGCCATTCGAGGGCTTCAAGATAATGGGCAACGCCCATCAGGTTGGCCTCGGCAGGCAATTTGTAGGCGCTGTGCCCCCAGTAGGCGTTGGCAAAGGGGCCAAGCCGACCTGTCCCGACAAAGGCCTTGATCCGCTCCTGCACGCCCTTGAAATAGGTCGCGCTCGACAGGGGCCAATCGGAAATTGACTGGGCAAGCTGGGCGGTTTTCTTGGGATCGGCCGCCAGGGCGCTGACGATATCCACCCAGTCAAGGGCATGCAGATGGTAAAAGTGAATGACGTGATCCTGGACATTCTGAATACCCATGATCAGGTTGCGAA
>JAACTI010000121.1 GCA_009993495.1 Deltaproteobacteria bacterium
CGCGATAAGGTTTTTGACTACTGCATGGCCAAAAAAGGCTATGAACAGGGTGATTCAGGCCCGGTGGTTATCGATGATAGCAACACCTTTATTTACATCGCCGATAGCTTCCTTTCCCGTGGCGAAACCACTCAGGTGCGTATCGTTTTCCCGCGCGCCGTCGGTGGCCTGGACGCAAATGACCTGCAGGTTGAAAATGGAACAGTGACCAACATCCGCACTCCGGATCGCGGTCTGACCTGGACAATGACTCTCACGCCGGTCGCCAACAAAGAAGCCGTGCGTAACACTATTTCGCTGAACAACGCTGGTATTACCAGCATTTACACTAACCCCGGTATCGGCACCACCTATTCCAGCAACTACCGCATTGATACCCTGCGCCCAAGCGTTGCAATTACTATTCGCGACAAATCCCTACGACAAGGGCTCAGTCGTTCGGTCGTCACCTTCACTTTCAGTGAAGCACCCGCAGATTTCAGCCTCGAAGATGTCGAGGTCACTAACGGTAAAGTCAGCTCGCTGGTGCGTGATGACGCCACCCATTACCACGCCGTTTTTATTGCCGATCAGGATTTCAAGGGCAGCGGATCCATCAAAGTCAACGCGAGCAAATTTACCGATCTGGCAAACAACAGCAATCAGGCGTCACCACCCGATTTTGTGAGTATCGACACGCTGAATCCCGCGCTTGCGGCCTACCGCCCCTGAGAGCTACCTCAATTTGGTGGTTCAATCTCATGGAAATTTAGGTTATATTCTTCGGCCCGACCCTAATAGGTTGGGCCGATTTACTTTTGATGACATGACAATTACGTACAAAGGATTCCCTCTTGACTCACCTGACTAAAGAAATCGAAAAACGCCGGACTTTCGGCATTATCAGTCACCCCGACGCCGGCAAAACCACCCTCACTGAAAAGCTGCTGCTCTTCGGAGGCGCCATTCAGTTAGCGGGCGCAGTCAAATCCCGCAAAACCGACCGCCACGCCACCAGTGACTGGATGAGCATCGAACAGGAACGCGGTATTTCCGTCACCACCAGTGTCATGAAGTTCAACCATCACCAGTATGAAATTAACCTGCTTGATACCCCCGGTCACCAGGATTTTTCCGAAGATACCTACCGGGTGCTTACCGCCGTCGACAGCGCTCTGATGGTGATCGACAGCGCCAAGGGGGTCGAGCCGCAAACCGAAAAGCTCATGGAAGTCTGCCGCATGCGCAATACACCGGTGATCACCTTCATCAACAAACTCGATCGTGAAGGACTCGATCCCCTCGACCTGCTGGCCGACATTGAAGAGAAGCTGCAAATCGAATGCGCGCCCATGTCCTGGCCCATCGGCATGGGCAAACGTTTCAAAGGGGTTTACAATCTCTACCGTCAGGAGTTGAATCTTTTCACCCCCGGTGCCGGACGCAGTGAAGAACGCGTTAAAATTGCCAACTTGAATGATCCACGGCTGGAGGAATTGCTCGGTCGTCAGGCCGACGAACTGCGCGCCGACATTGAGTTGCTCGAAGGTGCCGCCAACCCCTTCCGCCTCGAAGATTACTTGAAAGCCAGCCAGTCACCAGTTTTTTTTGGTAGCGCCATCAATAATTTCGGTGTTGAGGAAATGCTTGATGCCTTCTGTGAACTCGCCCCCGCACCGGGACCACGGGCAACCGAAACGCGCATCGTCGAACCCAAGGAAGACGCTTTTTCCGGATTTGTTTTTAAAATTCAGGCGAATATGGATCCTGCCCATCGTGACCGCATCGCCTTTTTACGCATCTGCAGCGGCAAATTCACCCGCGGCATGAAGGTGCGCCATCACCGCATCGGCAAAGATGTCAACCTGAGTAACGCCACCATCTTCATGGCCCAGGATCGCGCCAATGTTGAAGAGGCCTTTCCAGGCGACATTATTGGGCTGCACAATCACGGCACGATTAAAATCGGTGATACCTTCACCCCCAAGGAAGAGCTGAAATTTACCGGCATCCCCAGCTTTGCCCCCGAACACTTCCGGCGCGTGCGTTTGAAAGATCCCCTTAAATCCAAACAGTTGCAAAAGGGGCTGTTACAGCTCGCCGAAGAGGGCGCGGTTCAGGTCTTCAAACCAATGTCCGGAGCGGAATTTATCTTAGGCGCAGTGGGGGTGCTGCAATTTGAAGTCACCATGGCGCGGCTCAAGGCCGAGTACAACGTGAATGCCGTCTATGAAGGAGTTGACTACAACACCGCGCGCTGGATTGTATGTGACGATAAAAAATTGCTGGCCGATTTCCAGAAAAAACACCAGATGAACCTGGCCGAAGACGCCGAAGGTCAGCTGACCTACCTCGCCGCCAGTGAATGGCGCCTGGGACACACCGCTGAAGAATGGCCAGGCATAACCTTCCTTAAAACCCGCGAACATAGCTGAAAACGAAGAAACTTTTCAGCCCCCGAAGAGCAGAATTGCGGGTTAGTCGTCTCCTGCAATCATAATCAATCCTGATTAACCGCAATCTTTCGCTGGCGCCCCTTGACCTCAGGTCTCGCTCCTCCCCTGGGGTTAAGGGGAGGCCAGCAGCCGAAGATGAATGCTAATCAGGCAATCAATTGCGGCTAAAGAAAACTCAAATTCTTCCTGACACAATCAGCAAGACCGCGCGTAAAGGAAAGGCCGGGATCTCTCCCGGCCTTTCCTTTTCTTCCAGTTTAAGATGGTGTTACTGCGGCAGAGCCGTGTGACACTTCTGACAATCGCCAGCCACCGGATCGCTCCAGTTGGCGCTGTTACCGTTGTGGCAGACGATGGCCGAACAAGTGCCTGCGCTGAAGTTCGGCGCTACCGCCTTGGCGGCATCGTGACTGGTTCCGGCGGCCTGTTTGTAGCCGTTGGTCCGAGTCCAGTTGGTGTTCAGCTCGGTGACGCCGGTGATATCATCACGCAGCTGGGCGGTGGTTTTGAAGCCGCTGAGGTTGAAGACGACATCGGGTTGACCATTAAGGTGGCTCGCTGTGGCGGTGTTGATACCCAGGTTCCCTTTGGTGGTCGCACCGCTGTGACAGCTGCTGCAGACATCGTTCTGATCATTCTGCGTCAGGGTGACGGTATCTCCGTGACAGATCACACAGGTGATCGTAGTCGAAGTTACGCTATTACCGTGGGCTGCATTGGTCGCAGCGGCGGCCTGCATAACCCCAGTGCGGTCACTGTCGTAGAGATCGGTGTAGTGAATACCGACACTGTGGACACTGTGGGCGTTGGTGGTCGGGCTGTTGCCATGGCAATCGTTACAGTTGCCGCTGATAGTCGCGTTCCAAGCCGGAGACGCGCTGCTAGCAACATTGGCACCATCGCTGTGACAATAGGAGGCACTACAAACGCCTGTAGCTGGAACGTAAGCGGCACCCGCAGCATTTTTCGCCTTTAGGGTTCCGGCGGCGCCGGCATCGGCCGGGTTGAGCGAGGTCTGCTTGGTCATGTGACCGGCGACAGTGCTCGGGTGACAGAAGCCGCAACCGAAGCTCGGTTTGCCGTTGGTGTAGGTGACATTGTACCAGCCGGCAGCGGCACTGCCGTAGTCACCGTTGCTGAGAAGACCAGCAAAAGGTACGGTATTGTGAGCTGCGTGGGCACCACTCAGACCACTACCGACGTTGGCGTGGCAATCGAAGCAGTTGTCGCCACCACCCTCGAGTGTGCCGTTAATATGCAGGTTTTTATCAACAAAACCGGTTCCTGCGGCGTTGGTATTGTCGTGACAAGTAATACAATCGGTTGCAGTTTTGCCGGCGTGGGCACCAATTGCTGCCGGGGCCATGTCGTGACAGAAGGTACAACCGGTGCTGCTAGCGCCCCAGTTCGGAGCGTTGGTGGTGCCGCTGGTGGTTCCTTTCGGCATCGCATCACCATGACAATAGCTGGTGTTACAGCTGGCATAAGCCGAGCCTTTGGTTTTATTCAGCGGATAGCCGTAACCACCGCTGACATCAACGTTGCCGTCACGGTGACCCGTGGTCGGCGTCGCGCTGCCCCAGACCGCGCCATTGTGGCAATCGGTACAGTTGATCGCGCTAGTGATGGTCTGGCCCAGGTGCGTGGTGTGGGCGCCGGTGGCCGGAACCGTAGTGTGACATTCGGTACAGGCAGCGGGCTGACCCCAGGCCGGGGTGGTGACCAGGGTGCCGGTGCCATTATCGTGACAGCTGGCGGCATTACAGGTTGTCCAGCTGGCACTGCCCAGAGCGGCGGTGGTCGGATAACCGAGGTCACCAGCAGTTGCGTCAAAGACATCGACATTACCATTGGCGTGGACACCCGTCGGACTGACGCTCGGCGTCGCATTGCGGTGGCAGTTACCACAACTGATGGTGCCGGCTTCGGTATTGCTCAGGTGGATACTGTGACTGCCGGTTGCCGGTGGCGTGGTATGGCAGCTGCTGCAGTTGGAGCTGCCATTCCAGGCCGGGCTGGCAACAGAGACACCCAGACCATTGTTATGGCAGCTGGCCGTCGAACAGGTGCCGTAAGGCGCACCCTTGGTCGTATCGGTGTAGCCAAAGAGTACTTCAACCGAACCGTTGCGGTGTGTACCACCAGGGTTGACGTCTTGAACCGCACCGCTGTGGCAGGTGCCGCAGTTGACCCCAGCTAGGGCGAGGTGAGTGCCGTGAGCGTTAGTGGTCGGTACATTGCTGTGACACTCGTTACAGGTTGAAGGCGTACCCCAGGCCGGAGTGATGACCAGGCTACCGGTACCATCATCATGACAGCTGGCAGCGTTACAGGTGCTCCAACTGCCGGAGCCGATGGCGGCGTTCTGCGGGTAGCCGAGGTCGCCGGCGGCGGTATTGAAGACGTCAACATCACCATCGGTATGGATAGCGGTCGGAGCCGTGATGCTCTCCACCGCGTCGTTGTGACAGTTGTTACAGGTTGCACTATCGGCCAGGTGAGCGGTGTGGCTACCTGTGGTCGGTGCCGCATCATGACAGGCGGTACAGTTCGGCGTAACGGTGCCCCAGACCGGGCTGGTACCGCTGGTGCCGGTTAGACCATCACTGTGGCAGCTGATGCTGGCGCAGCTCTCGGCCGCGGAGCCGAGGGGCTTGTTGGCGGTGTAGCCGCCGACGGCGACATCCACATTGTCGTCGCGGTGGGCTGCGACGCTGTAGCTGCTGTCTTTGACTGCGCCGGTATGGCAGGTGGTGCAGTCACCCGTCGCGGTAATGTGCTTGGCGTGGCTGCCTGTCGTCGGCGAAGCCAGGTGACACTGACTGCAATTGGCGGCGTTGGTGCCCCAGGCCGGAGTGACTGCGTAATCACCAGCAGCTTGACCGGTGACGTGACAGCTGGCAGTGGAACAAGTCGTCCAGCTGACCGAGCCCAGAGCCGCCGGGTTATTGGCATAACCATTGAGCGGGGTGCCGTCGATATCAACGAAACCGCTCAGGTGGTTGGTCGGGGCGGTTGAGCCTTCAATTGCACCAGCATGGCACTGGTTACACACCGCACCGTCGTTGAAATGAGCGGTGTGCGTCCCGGTGGTCGGTGCAGTGGCGTGACAGGTAGAGCAGTTGGTCACGTCCGTGCCCCAGACCGGGGTCACGGCCGGGTTACCAAGGCCGTCATCATGACAGCTGGCAGTAGAACAGGTGCCGTAAGGTGCGCCCTTGGTACTATCACTGTAACCGAGAGCAGCGACGGTGTTAAGTATCCCGTCGCGGTGAGCAACGCCAGCGTTGGAGCCTTCAAGCGCACCCTGGTGACAGGTACCGCAGGTCACACCGGAGAGGGCCAGGTGGATCGGGTGGCTGTTAGTGGTCGGTGCAGCCGCGTGACATTCGTTACAGGCGGATGTGGTGCCCCAGGTCGGAGTCGCCACCAGCGCACCGGTGCCATCATCATGGCAGCTGGCGGTAGAACAGCTGCCGTAGCCGTTGCCCGGCGCGCCGGCCGAGGTGTAGGTAACGCTGGTGACCTCGATCGACTTGTTCACGTGAGTGTTGCCGCTATGGCAGTTATTACAATCGGCGCTGTCGGCAAGGTGAGCCGTATGGCTACCGGTGGCCGGGCTGGTTGCGTGACAAGTACCGCAGGCACCGCTGGCAGCGTTGCCCCAGTCAGGCGTGGCATAGGTCGGTGCGCCGATGCCGCCATCAGCCTGGCCGCTACTGTGGCAGTAGAGGTTCGAGCAGTCCTGAGTGGCCGTGGTCGAGGTCTGGCTGTAGAGCCACTTACCCGTCGTCCAGGTGCCGGGCGGGTTGTAACTGCCGCCGGCGGCCAAGGTACCACTGAAGCTGATTTGCAGGGTATCATCCTGACCGGTCAGGCCGTTCGTTTCGTTATGGCCACCGTTATGGCAAGTCGCACAGTTCATACCACCAGAGTTAACGTGGGTATTGTGCTGACCAAGCGGGTTGGTTGAAAGCATATCTCCTGCAACCAACGGCTCGCCGGTTCCGGCACTGGAAGCGCCGTGACAGGAGTTACAGGAGGGGCCAGTGGCGTCCCAGTTACGGGTCTGGCCTGGATGGCAACCGGTGGCGCTATTAGTACAGCTGCCCCAACCGTTACCCGGAGTACCGGCAGCATTGTAAATAGCCTTGGAACCAACGCTGATCAGACCGTCACGGTGGTTGGTGCCACCATTAGAGCCCGCGACTGCGCCAGCGTGGCAATCGCCACAGGTTGAACCGTATGAACCAAGGTGTTCATCGTGCTTGGCCGAAGTCGGGGTGGCAACGTGACACTCAGCGCAGACCGAGGTGGTTCCCCAGACCGGCGTGGTGACATTGCTGGCGCCAACATTACCAAGATCCGTATCCAAACCACTCTGGCCGTTATTATGACAGCTGGTGGCGTTACAGGTTGTCCAGGTGCCGATGCCTTTAGCAACACCCTGCGGGTAGCCGAGGTCACTAGGATTCACATCATAGACATCAACCAGGTTATTGCCATGGAGTGCCGGGGCGGTGGTGCCTTGAACGGCACCATCGTGACAGCTGCCGCAGGTTGCGCCGGATGACAGGTGAACCGTGTGACTGCCGGTACCGGGCTGATTCAGGTGACATTCGGAACAGTTATTGATCGCAGTGCCCCAGACCGGGCTGGCAACTGCTACACCGAGACCGTTATCGTGACAGCTGGCAGTGGCACAGGTTTCAAAAGCCGAAGCAATGGTTTTGTTCTGGGTGTAGCCAAGTGCTGCCGCGGTATCGATATTGTTATCACGGTGTCCTGCACCGGCGGTGGTGCCCTGGGTGGTGCCGGTGTGACAATCGCTACAGGTGACACCACTGACGCCCATGTGAGCCGTATGGCTGCCGGTGGCCGGAACTTCAGCATGACACTCGGCACAGGCCGAAGGCGTGCCCCAGACCGGGGTTGTAACTAGGTTATTGCGACCATCGCTGTGGCAGGCCGCTGCGTTACAGGTGGTGAAGGGAGTATTCAGCACCTTGTCGGCCGGATAGCCGAGGTCTGCCGGAGTGGCATCAAAGGCATCGATATTCAGGTCAAGGTGTTGGCTGGCAGCAGTGGCGTTGTCGACCGTGTTGTCGTGACAATCCGCACAGCTGATAGCTCCCGCTTCCATATTGGCAAGGTGTTTTCCATGGCTCCCCGTAGCCGGCTGCTGAATGTGACAGATGGTGCAGTTGGCCTGGGGAACCATGCCCCAGGTTGCGGTAACAGCGGCGGCGCCGGTGCGGCCGTCCTGGTGACAGCTGTTGGTGCAGTTCGGACTGGTGAAGGCAGAGACCTTACCGGCCATATCTACGGTGCCGTTGAGGTGAGCGTTATTGGTGCCATTGTCAGCGTGACAATCGGTACAGGCGATGGTTACGCCGAAGGTTGCAGCAGCACTGAGGTGAGCACTGTGGTTCGCCGTTGCCGGATCGCTATCACTATGACAGAAAGCACAACCGACGGCATTGGCAACCGTCCAGGTGGCGGTGTGACCATCGTCCGAAGCATCGTGACAAGCGATGTTGCTGCAGGTCGCATTGCCCGGGTCGCTG
>JAACTI010000427.1 GCA_009993495.1 Deltaproteobacteria bacterium
GATTGTTCAACCGGGATGTTTCCTTGATCTGTTTATTGGAGCCTTCAATAAGGTTGGAGGTTGATTTCGCAGCTTCTGCAGCCCTCATGGCTAGGTTTCTCACTTCATCGGCGACAACCGCGAATCCCGCCCCTGCTTCACCGGCGCGCGCTGCTTCAACCGCAGCATTCAGGGCGAGAAGATTTGTCTGGAAGGCTATCTCATCAATGGTCTTGATGATTTTCCCTGTTTCCTCTCCGGCCTTGACGGTTTCGGCGATAGCCTTTTGCATCTGTGCAAGTCGTTCCTCTACCAGTTTGAAATTGGCGGAGACTTCTTCCTTCTGTATCCGATCACACTGGCTTGCGTTGTCGGCATTTTGTTTGGTCATAGAGGACATCTCCTCAAGGGAAGATGATGTCTCTTCGATGGATGCGGCCTGTTCGCTAGCACCTTCTGCAAGGGATTGGCTTGCAGAACTCACCTCATTGGATGCTGAGGCCACCTGATCGGCTGCCTGCCCAAGTCCCTCAATGACCCTGTTTATCGGTTTGGTGATTGCTCGTGTCAGAAGCACCGCTATAATCATTCCGCCTATGATAACTATGCCTGCCAGAATAAGAATGATGCTCGTTGTTTTTCTCTTCTCCCGCTGCACATCGTCTATGTAGATCCCGCTCCCGACGATCCAGCCCCAGGGCTTATAGAGCTTGACATAGGAGACTTTAGGCACCGGCTCGCTTCCTTCGTGTTTCGGCCACATGTATTCAACCGCACCTTCGCCTTTTTCCTTGCAGACCTTTACGAACTCGATAAAAAGCCTCTTTCCGTTGGGATCCTTATTTTCACTCAGATCCTTACCGTTCAATTCCGGTTTGTACGGATGCATAATCATGTAGGGACGGAGGTCATTGATCCAGAAATACTCTTTTTCATCGTAGCGTAGGTTTTGAATCCGCATGGCGGCTCGCTTTTTTGCCTCTTCGGTTGTCATCTCTCCTTTTTCTGCACGTTTCGCGTATTCATCAAGCAGGCTGTATGATACCTCTACGACATGTTTTGTCTTGAGGAGTTTTTCATCATAGAGAACCCTTCCGGACCGAACCGAGACCCAGACAAGGATGCCGGCAAAGCACAAAAAGATAACGATGAAGGGCACGATAATCTTTGTGGATAACTTCATTGAGACGTTCTTCATCTTACACATCCTCCGTTTCCAGATTTAACCTGGGCTATTTCCTCGTCGGTCAGAACTCTGTCAATATTTAACAGGATCTTTACTCCTTTATTTACCTTGGCCATACCAAGGATGTATTGCGTATCGAGCTTAGTCCCGAAAGATGGAGTCTCCTCTATATCTTCATGTTTTATGTTCAGAACCTCCGATACGGAATCAACTATCAGGCCTATCGTGATATCGCCCTTCGTGGATGCCATCTCCACTACGATTATGCATGTCCGCTCCGTGTATTGCGCGGGCTCCATGCCGAATCTGAGCCTCAGGTCCATTATCGGTATCACCTTGCCCCTGAGATTTATAACCCCTTTGACAAAGGTCGGAGTCTTGGGAACCCTTGTAATCGGCATCAGTCCTATGATCTCCTTGATCTTCAGTATCCCTATGCCGTATT
>JAACTI010000428.1 GCA_009993495.1 Deltaproteobacteria bacterium
TATTTCCTGACGCAACATACTGGTCATGGTAATGGCCAGCCCCTCAGCAACCTTCAGCAACACATTCCCCACAAAGCCATCACACACCACGACATCAAGTGTGCCGTTAAAGACATCACCACCTTCGACATTACCGATATAATTCAGGGGGGTTTCGCGCAAGAGCCGATGGGTTTCGCGGGTTAATTCGGTGCCCTTTTTTTCTTCTTCACCATTGGACAAAAGCCCGATGCGCGGCGTATTGATCCCCGCAACGTGGCGCATGTACAAATTGCCCATAATCGCGAATTGTTGCAAATTCAGGGGCTTGCAATCAACATTGGCCCCCATGTCGAGCACCAGGGTCATATTTTTTGCGTTAGGCAACAGGGTACCGATAGCCGGGCGGTCGATGCCCTTTACTCGCTTGAGAACCACCATTCCAGCGGCCATGGTTGCCCCGGAATTGCCGGTACTGACAACAGCATGAGCCTGCCCCTGCTTAACCAGCTCAAAAGCGACGCGAACCGAAGAGTCTTTTTTCTTGCGTACGGCGTCTGACGCGGAATCATGCATCCCAACAACCTGACTGGCATGCTGAACGGCTATTTTCAGATTTGCGGTCGCGTGTTTGCGCAACTCGGCCTCAAGCAGCGCCTGATCACCGACGAGGATAACATCACAACCCCAGTCCTGACAGGCCTTGACGGCACCCGCCACTTCGGCGGCAGGAGCGAAATCCCCCCCCATGGCATCAACGGCAATACGTATCGACATGGCTTAGGTGAAATCCCTGGCTCAGGCCAGGTTTTCGCTGATAACTTCTTTCCCTTTGTAGGTTCCGCAGTTCGCGCAAACCCGATGCGGCAACTTGGGCTCCTGACAGTGAGGACAGGTTGAAATACCGGGAGCGGTCAGAAAATCGTGGGCGCGCCGAGTATTCTTCTTCGATTTTGAGGTTTTTTTCTTGGGAACTGCCATTTTCTTCTGTTCTCCTTGTCAGCGACCGCACCGATGCGATCGTCATTTTGGGTCAATTTATTGGCGGCTGTCCGCCAAAGTTACACTCTGCGGCCACCTGAAAGTCAGGTTCAAGTCGCTTGTTTGCAGGTTATCTTCAAACCTTCAAGCTGTCCGAAACGGCGATTAAACGTCAGCGGCCGACAGTGACAAGCTTCACGATTGAGATTGATACCACACTGCGGGCAGAGGCCGAGACATTCCGGGTCACAAACGGGATGCAATGGCAGATGCAAGAGGAACTGCTCTTGCAAAATCGGCCGCAGATCCACCTGCCCGTCGACCACCGGCACAGTATTTATCTGCTCTTCATCCAGCGCAATATCTTCCACGGCATTGGAGTCGGTCACGTCAGTCGCGGCCACCAGATTCAGTGCCAAGGAAAATTTTTCCCGCAAACTCAGCTGCATCGGCTCCAGGCAGCGCCCACAATCGGCCCTCAGTTCCGCGCTCAACTGTCCTTCCAGCAAGAGCCGATGGGCGCTGCGCGCAAGCTGGAAGTCCATCAGGGCATCTGAACAAAAAACCGTATCGCTACAGATTTCTGCTGGTAACAGTTGACAATTCAACGCATCCACTGGCAGCCTGAGGCTGAAGAACTGACGAACGTCATTTATT
>JAACTI010000122.1 GCA_009993495.1 Deltaproteobacteria bacterium
GATTGAAGATATTCGGGATATTCTTGCCGATCTCGACCAGGCCCTCAACCTCGGTTGAAACCGGCGTTAAACCCAAAATTTAAGCGGGCAACAAGATGTTTTGCGTTGCCCGCTTTTTTATGGAGAGTGAACCACCATGCACGTGAATCCCTTTCATATTGTTCTGATAGAACCGGAAATCCCGCCGAATACCGGCAATATTGGCCGTTTGTGCGCGGCCACCGGCACCCCGCTGCATCTGGTGGGGAAACTGGGTTTTTCCCTTGATGACAAACAGATGAAACGCGCCGGGCTTGATTACTGGCCCGAAGTCAAACTGCACCGTTGGGACTCCTTCGACGCACTGAAAGGCCAGTATCCCGCCGGGCGTTTCTGGTATATGTCAAAAAAAGCGACCCGGGGTTATACCCAGGTCGCTTTTTCTGAAGGGGATTTTCTGGTTTTTGGCAAGGAAACTCTCGGCCTGCCGGAAGACCTGCTTGAACAAGCAAGAGATAGGGCCCTGCGGATTCCGATTTTTTCGCCAGCCGTACGCAGCCTTAATTTGGCCAACTCGGCCGCAATCATTCTCTACGAAGCCTTGCGTCAAACGGGTCAACTGGAAACATCATAAAATCTGTGGCAGCAGGGAGGATGAGAAGCCTCCCTGCTGCCGCAGATTTTTAAATCAACCCCATCAGCTGGCTGCTCCGTTCGAGAAACTTGGCCATGCGTTCTTTGCTTAAGGCCAGGTGCGATAGCATCGCCAGATCATAAATCTGCTCGATCAGCAGCTGGGCTTTTTCATCCCCCTCCCCTTTCAGTTGCAGCGCCTTGGCCACCACCGGACTTGCGGCGTTAACCATCAGGGTATGCTCGGCAAACATATCCAGCTCTGGAGCGTCCTTGCCCTGCCCCATGTTACGCATCATCTCTTTAAAGCGCCGCGATTGTTCGTTGAGCAGAATCATGCCCGGTACGGAATCATCCTTCAGGGTTTCGATGCGGATACTTAAACCCTTGATAGATGTCAGTTCCGTTTTAAACAGCTCTTCAATCCGCTGGTTCCGCGTCTTGTTGTCGGCATCGACGACCTGCTGGCCTTCGTCATGTTCGAGCAGATTTTCGGTAATATCCGAGTCGACTCGTTGGAAGCTGGTTTTTTCTTCTTTGGATTCAAGAAACTGAATGAAATGGTTATCAATCGCCGCATCCAGAATGATAACTTCGGTGCCCTGGGATTCAAACAATTTCAGATAAGTCGACTGCGTGCCTTCATCATTGGAGTAGTACACCTTGCCTTCATGCTTTTCCTTGGCGCGATCCAGGTATTCCGGCAGGGTCGTGTATTTATGTTCGCCGGTACTGCGATAAATGACGTGATCTTTGACCTTGGTGTAAAACTTGTCATCACGCATCATGCCGTACTTGACAAAGGTATTAATATCTTCCCAGATGGGCGCAAATTCATCCGTGCCCTTTTTGGCCAGCTCCACAACCTTGGCGGCAATCCGTGAACTGATGACCTCACGAATTTTACGCACCTGGGGTTCGTTCTGCAAATAGCTGCGCGACACATTCAAGGGCAGATCAGGAGCATCGAGACAGCCCTGCAAAGGCGTAAGGAATTCTGGAATCAGTTCCGGGCAGTTATCGGTGACAAACACCTGGTTGCAGAAAAGCTTGATGTGACTCTTGGTAATATCGAATTCCGTGGTCAGACGTGGGAAATAAAGCACCCCTTTTAAATTGAACGGATAATCAATATTCAGATGAATCCAGAACAGCGGCTCACCCGACAGGGGATAAAGCTTGCGATAAAATTCGCGGTAATCCTCTTCCTTCAGCTCGGTAGCCGGTTGCGTCCACAAGGGTTTGCTATCGTTGATCTGTTCGTCATCCAGCTTGATGGTAACCGGCATGAAGTTACAGAATTTCACCAGCACTTCACGCACACGCTCCTTTTTGAGGAATTCTTTTTCATCGTCAGCCAGATGTAAAATGACTTCGGTGCCGCGTTTTTTGCGTTTACCCGCCGTCAGAGAATATTCGGTGGTGCCTGCACAGGCCCAATCGACGGCTTCGGCCTCTTTCTGGTAGGAAAGAGTCTTGATTTCAACCTTCTTCGCCACCATGAAGGAGGAATAAAATCCCAGCCCGAAATGGCCGATGATTTCGTTTTTATCTTCAAGTCCCTTGAATTTTTCGATAAAGTCCTCGGCCGAGCTGAACGCCACCTGATTGATGTACTTGCGCACCTCGTCGGCCGTCATCCCCAGCCCGTTGTCACTGACACTTAAAGTGCCCTTGGCTTCGTTGATTTTAATTTCGACAACAAAGTCATCGCTGAGCCTGAGTCCTTCAAGCAGATCAATGTTTTTCAGTTTGCTGATCGCGTCAACCGCATTAGCCACCAGCTCACGCAGAAAAATTTCTTTCTCGCTGTAGAGCCATTTTTTGATGATCGGAAAAATATTTTCCGTATGGATAGAGATTTCACCCGTCTCTTTTTTGGTTTTTTCTGTCATTATTTGTCTTCCTTTCTCTGTTTTAAATCAGTTATATCCGTGACGAAACAACCGATTAAATTAATAAGTTCAACATTGCTTGTCAATATTTTCGTTGTAAAAAAAATGCGATTATCTTGTCAGAACATTAAAGAAGCTAAGGGTTTAAATCCTGTTTATCCTCCACCAGTTGAATCAGGCCCTCCAACCAGAAATCTATCAGCACAGCGGCAATAATTTGTCGCCGTTCCCAGGCAGTCCATTGCTCACGGGCAAGTTCCACTCTTATGGCCGCCAGACACTCATCTGCAATTTCATCAAACAGGGGATAATAAGCACCGCTAAAAACCAAGCTTTTATTTTGCCTGACGAGACGCGCCCCCAAAATTTCTCCTGTATCAGTCGTGCTCCAGCTGCCGCCCCCGGTGACCCGCAAAGGATCAGATTGCGGCACGAGCAGATCTTGAATGATCAATTCATTTGGTCTGCTGCCATCAATAACGTGATAAAGACTTAAAGGCTGCTCGGCAAGAGCGGTGAGCCAGTCTTTGCCCAAGGGAGCCAATGCCGGGCCTTTCAGACCAAAAATCAATTCAAGGGCCGGTTTTGGCTCGTCATCCAGCATCAATTCAGCATCACACAACAGCCATTCTTCCATATTGGCGTGTACGAGTTCGGCTAGGGGCCGTGGCAGTGTAAGAATTTTATCCAGATCTTCCTCACTGCGTTCGCCCAGAAAATCGCGACTGATCGCTTCCTGAACTTCGGTCGCATATTCTTCACGCAACCAGTCAATCGCAGTATGAATTGCGCTGCGCTGTGAACGCAATGCAAGTTTGTCGGCGTGATGCC
Source organism: Deltaproteobacteria bacterium (assembly GCA_009993495.1). Taxonomy (GTDB): domain Bacteria; phylum Desulfobacterota; class Desulfuromonadia; order Desulfuromonadales; family Geopsychrobacteraceae; genus Geopsychrobacter. The sequence continues at coordinate 3,339 of JAACTI010000122.1, forward strand.
GCTCTTGACAGCATTTCTTATATTTTTTGCCACTGCCGCAAGGACAGAGTTCATTACGACCAGGCTCAGACATGGAATTCCCTTCTTTAAACGTAACCATTCAGCTCTTTCTTGGTCGAGAGACCTTTACGGTCAAAAAAGCTTGCTCGCGCAGAGCCGCAAAGCCGCAAAGAAGGGCAAAACCCTTTGAGAGTAAAGGCACAAAGAACCGATGAAGCGGGAGAAAAACAAAATTTATGATCTGAATTCAAGCCATACGACCTTGGGTTTTCTCTGCGCCTTTGCGGCTCTGCGCGAGGTGCCCTTGACTCTCACGGTCATTTTTACTCCAAGGTTCCTGAACAGTTACCTTTAAACAAAGATCAACGGACAGTCTGGAGAATTTTCAGCGCAATCGGACAGGACAAATCCGCTGCATTCAGCCAGATTTCTCCGTCTTGCAAGGTACACTGCAAAGACATGCTGCGCGTCACCAGATGCGTTAATGCGGCTGGCTCGAAACACAGGTCAACCACCTGCAAATTGCTGAAACGTTTCAAGACATCACCATGACGTTGCCACCAGATCGCCGCAGAACGCCCGCCATAAAGATAAAGACACACGCGCTTGGCTCGGCTGCAGGCCTTGCGCAAACGCCGTTCATCGGGCAGACCGACATCAATCCATAGCTCAATGGTACCGGTCAGATCGTGTTGCCACAGGTCGGGCTCTTCATCGGCACAGAGTCCGCGAGTAAAATTGAGTCGTTCATGGGCGTGCAGGACAAACGCCAGCACGCGCACCATCATGCGTTCATCGGTCTCCGAAGGATGACGCGCCAGGGTCAGACCATGTTCTGCATAATAGGGACGATTCAGATCAGAAATTTGCAACTGAATCTTAAAAATTTTTGCACCAAGAGCCATGGGGAAAATTCCTTTAGCACCAGCGTTGCTGACGCCAGTAGGGTTGCTCAACCATCGCGACGTTCAATTGACGGGCGAGCATACCCTAATCCCTCCCTGACCGCTATCCCTGGTGATGAAGAAATTCAGAGTTGAAGTTTTAGCGCGTTCTTGGCAGAATGCCGCGTCTTTTACTTTTCACACATTCTGCGGCTCCAGTCAGAATCATCACCCAAGGATTCTTTCCCATGGCTTACGGCAAGAAAGAGAATCTACTGTACTTTGGCATCCCTTCTGGAAGTCTGAACGAACAGGTTATGCGTCTGCTGGAGAAGTCTGGCCGCCCCCTGAAAAAGGGGCGTCAGTACGAGCTGACCACCGCCTACGACCCCGACGTAATCTTTCGCGTGCTCGATCGCAAGGAAATGCCCCAAAAGGTCAGAGACGGCGTTGTTGATTGCGGGATTACGGGCAAGGACTATGTCTTTGAAGCGGGGATGGAACAAGAGGTCGACGTCCTGGGTGATTTCATTTTTTCCAAATACACCAACCAGCCATCGCGTCTGGTGCTCGCCAGCCGACCCGAACTTGGCATTGCAACCGCAGCCGATTGTCGTGGCAAGGTAATCGCTACCGAGCTCCCGAATCTGACGCGTCGCCGCATGGCAGATCTGTTCGGTGTCACCAATCTCCAAATTTTGCGCAGCGAGGGCAAAACCGAAGCCAAGGTCAACATGGGCGAATGTGATGCCTTTACCGATATTACCGAAACGGGCGCAACCCTTAAAGCCAACGGCAATACCATTGTCGCCGAGCTGTTCACGTCTAATCCGCAACTGATCGCCAACCCAGATGCAAGTAAAGATGCAAGCAAGCTCGAAAAAATGGAAGACATCCGCATTTGTCTCGATGCGGTTCTCCAGGCTGAACGCGAACCGGTGTATATGGTCTTCATGGATGTGCCGGCAAAAAACCTGCAACAGGTCGAACAAATGCTGCCTTCAGTGATTTCGCCCACCGTCTGCCCGGTGATTGATGAAACCTGGCGCTCAGTGTCGGTAGTTATTCGTGAATCGGAACTGAACATTCTGGCGCCTAAGTTGCTGCGGCTTGGGGTTGATGGCATAGTGCCAATTCCGGCCCCCAAGGTCTTTACTTTAGACATGGTCAAGGCCCGAAAATTTTAGAGGAGAGTAAAATGGACAATAAACACGTGGAAGAAGGCAACCAACTGCAGCTGGATTTTGCAAAACGCGGCGGACTGCTACCGGCGGTGGTTCAGGATGTGCGCGACGGTCGCGTGTTAATGCTGGCGTATGTGAATGCCGAAGCCTTTGACGTCACGCTGAAAAAGGGCATGGCAACCTTCTGGTCGACCTCGCGTAACGAACTTTGGACCAAGGGCGAAACCTCGGGCGATTTTTTAAAAATAGTCGACATTCTGACCGACTGTGACCAGGATGCGCTGATTTATCGGGTTAAACCTCAGGGTGGCGGCGCCTGTCACACCAAAAATCCCGTCAGCGGCAAAACCCGCGAAACCTGCTTTTATCGCAAGCTCAACCTGAACACCCAAAATCTGGTAGCGGCCGATTGAACCCTGCCCAACACGTAAAAAACCCAGAGGCGGCACCCCAGCAGCACAAAAGCGTTTCGCTGCAACAAAAACCCTGTGTTATAGTTCCGCCTTAAACTTAACCGAGGCATTAGGGGTCATGGAAAGGCGCATTCTGATTGTTGATGATGAAGAATCTATTCGGGAGAGCCTCAAGGATTTTCTGGAAGATTTTGATTTTCAGGTGGCTGCGGCGGCCAGTGCCGAAGCCGCCTTACAACTGCTACAGGAACAACCCATTGATATTTTGGTTGCCGATCTGCGCCTGCCCGGCATCTCGGGTGATACCCTGATTGTCAAGGCGCATGAGTTATACCCCAGTATGCAATATGTTATTTTGACGGGATCTGTCGGTTATCTGTTTTCAGAAAAATTACAGGCAGTTGGCATTCTACCCCGGCATATTATGCAAAAGCCCCTATTTGACCTGATGCTTCTGGTCGAAACCCTTGAAGATATTCTGCAACATTCAGCGTAAATTGACACCTATTCAACCAGGAGAAAACCGAAATGAGCCAGACAACCAATGTCGTTATGCAAACCACTTTGGGTGAAATCACCATTGAACTTGACCACGAAAATGCGCCCATCAGCAGCGAAAATTTTCGCGCTTACGTTGAAAGCAATTTTTTTGACGGCACCATTTTTCACCGGGTTATTCCCGGGTTCATGATTCAGGGCGGTGGATTTACCGCCGACATGCACCAGAAACCCACCCAGGCTGCCATCAAAAATGAAGCCGGCAATGGCTTAAAAAATCTGCGCGGCACCCTCGCCATGGCCCGAACGCAGGTGGTTGACAGCGCAACCTGTCAATTTTTTATCAATCTGGTCGATAACGCCTTTCTCGACCATAAAGGTCAGGCCGCCAACGCCTTTGGCTATGCGGTCTTTGCCAAGGTTATCGCCGGCATGGACGTGGTTGATGCGATTGCAAAAGTTGCAACCGGCAACAAAGATGGCCATCAGGATGTCCCGAAAGAGGCCGTCGTCATTGAAAAAGCCAGTCTCTGCGCCTGAGCGCGACAGCACTGCTTGTTTTCTTCTTAAGCACAGGCCGCCTTCGCGATGAAGACGGCCTTCTTTTGTCCACAAGGCAATAAGTTTGATGGATTTACCAACCCTCTTCGGCTTGGCCCTGGCCCTGGCAATGGATGCCTTTGCCGTGGCTCTGGGTGCCGGGCTGACCCTGCCGCGCCTGACCGGACGGCACCTGTTTCGCTTCAGTTTTCATTTTGGTCTTTTTCAGGCCATGATGCCGGTGCTCGGCTGGCTGGCCGGGCGCGAATTGCGTGATTTGATTCAAAGTTATGACCACTGGGTTGCCTTCGTCTTGCTGGCCATTGTTGGTGGGCGCATGTGCTATGGTGCCTGGCAAGAGCAAACCGAAGAAAAAGCGCAGCAAGACCCGACGCGCGGCTGGTCACTGGTGATATTATCGGTTGCCACCAGTATCGACGCCCTTGCCGTCGGCTTAACCCTGGCGATGTTGGGCAGCCCGATTGTTGTCCCAGCCCTGATTATCGGGCTTGTTTGTGCGCTTTTAACCCTGGTCGGCATGTACCTGGGACGCAAAATTGGTGACCACTGGGGGCCCAGGGTCGAATTCGGCGGCGGTCTGGTGCTGCTGGCAATTGGCCTAAAAATACTTTTGGAGCACACTCTGGGGAACGGATAATGACCAAGGATAATCATCAGCGCCGCTTACCTGCCGAATGGGAACCCCAATCTGCGGTTTTACTGGCTTGGCCTCATGAACAAACGGATTGGTCCAATCAACTGGACGCCGCTCGCCAAACCTTCTGCGCCATCATTCAGGCAATCAGCCAATTTGAAAAAGTAATTCTAGTGGTAAAGAGTTGTTTAGAAACAGAGAGTTATCTTGCTAAACATCAAATAAAACTTGAACAAATTGTTTTGTTCGAATTGCCCTGCAATGACACCTGGGCGCGGGATTTTGGCCCCCTTTGCGTTTATGAGGGAGGGCAACCGCTGCTGCTCGATTTCACCTTCAATGGCTGGGGCAAAAAATTTGCTGCCGAGCAGGATAATCGCCTGACGCGCGGCCTCCATGCTGCCGGAGCCTTCGGCTTAACGGCCTGTTACACCCTGCCCCTGGTGCTGGAAGGTGGTAGTATCGAATCCGATGGCCAGG
>JAACTI010000123.1 GCA_009993495.1 Deltaproteobacteria bacterium
CGCCGCAGGGGATTCCGAGACCGGCTCGACCGCGGAAATTGCCCATTGGCTTGGCGGGCGTATTCTGCTGGTGGTTGACGCCCGCTCCCAGGCGCGCAGTGCCGCGGCGCTGGTCAAGGGGTTTGTCGATTTCGATCCGCGGCTGCGGTTTGCCGGGGTGATTTTCAACCGAGTGGGTTCGGAACGCCATGCACACGTGTTGCGTGAGGCAATCGCTGCGACGACCGGGCTGCCCCCCCTACTCGGCTGCCTGCCGCGGGATGCCGGAGTCGAGCTGCCGGAGCGTCACCTGGGCCTGGTGACGGCGGCTGAGCAGTCTGCGGATTATCCGCGATTGGCCGATCTGATTGAGGCGCATATCGACCTTGATACATTGGTTCAGTGCGCACAGGCCCCTCACCCCCAGCCCCTCTCCTCCGGGGAGAGGGTGGCCAAAGACCGGGAGAGGGGAACTCAACCGGTGCACATCGCGGTCGCACGGGATGCCGCCTTTTGCTTCTGTTATCCGGAAAACCTTGAGATGCTGGAACGCGCCGGGGCCGAACTGGTCTTCTTTTCACCCCTGGTTGATCAGCTGCCTCCCACCATCGACGGCCTTTACCTGCCAGGTGGTTATCCGGAAATCTATCTCGACCAACTGGCAAAGAATGGGGAACTGATCGAACAGCTCCGCGCTGTCGCCGAAGTCGGCTTGCCGATCTATGCGGAATGTGGCGGGCTGCTGCTCCTCTGCGCCGGGTTAAACGGTCAGCCGCTGGCCGGCATCTTTCCCGCCGCGGCACGGTTGCTCGAAAAACGCAAGGCGCTGGGCTATCGTGAGGTCTGTTTCAGTGCCGATACCCCGCTTGGGCCTGCGGGCACCCGCGCACGCGGCCATGAGTTTCACTATTCGGAGCTGGTCATGCCGCCGACGGTTGAGCGGCGCTATCGCCTCAGCCGACCCGGGGGGACGGACTTAGGGCCCGAAGGTTTTGGCTACCGAAATGTGCTCGCCAGCTATATTCATTTGCATTTCGCCGGCAACCCACAGCTGGCGGATTATTTTGTAAATTTTTGTCTAAAAAAACGGGAGGAAAAAACCCTTGTCAACCCAGATTGAACACGCTCGTCAAGGCCTGGTGACGCCGCAGATGGCGGCAGTGGCGCAAAATGAAAATGTGCCGGAAGATTTCGTGCGCCAGCAGGTCGCCGCAGGCAAAATTGTTATCCCCAACAACCGCATGCGCAACCCCCATCCCGTCGGGATTGGCCAGGGGTTGCGCACCAAGGTCAACGCTTCCATCGGCACCTCGTCGGATATTATTGATTACGCGGCGGAGGTGGCGAAAGCCAAGGCCGCTCAGAATGCCGGCGCCGATACTCTGATGGAGCTGTCCGTTGGTGGCGACCTCGATCGGGTGCGGCGCGAGGTGATTGCCGCCGTCGATCTGCCGGTGGGCAATGTTCCCCTTTATCAGGCGTTTTGCGAGGCGGCACGCACCTACGGCGATCCGAATAAACTCGATGCGGAAATGCTCTTCGATATCATCGAACGCCAGTGTGCCGACGGTATGGCTTTTATGGCGATCCATTGCGGCATCAATCTCTACACCATCGAGCGCTTGCGCAAGCAGGGCTATCGCTATGGTGGGCTGGTCAGCAAAGGCGGGGTGTCCATGGTCGCCTGGATGATGAAAAATGGCGAAGAAAACCCCCTCTATGCCCAGTTTGATCGGGTGTGTGCGATTCTGAAAAAGTATGACGTGGTGCTCTCCCTCGGCAACGGTTTGCGCGCCGGGGCCATCCACGACAGCAACGACCGGGCAATGGTACAGGAGCTGCTGATCAACTGCGAACTCGCCGAGCTGGGGCGGGACATGGGCTGCCAGATGCTGGTGGAAGGGCCGGGTCACGTGCCCCTGGATGAAATTGAAGCCAACATCCGCCTGCAGAAACGCATGAGCGGCGAAGCGCCCTACTATATGCTCGGCCCCATCCCGACCGACATTGTTCCCGGTTACGATCATATCAGTGCCGCCATCGGCGCGGCCCAGTCCAGCCGTTATGGTGCCGACCTCATCTGCTACATTACTCCGGCCGAACATCTGGCCCTGCCCAATGAGCAGGATGTGATCGAGGGCGTCAAGGCGGCGCGCGTCGCGGCCTATATCGGCGACATGAACAAATATCCCGCAAAGGGTCGCGAGCGTGATAAAGAGATGAGCAAGGCGCGCCGTGACCTTAACTGGCAGAAACAGTTTGAGCTTGCGCTCTTTCCCGATGATGCGCGCGCCATTCGTGCCAGCCGCACGCCGGAAGACGAAAAGACCTGCACCATGTGTGGTGATTTCTGCGCGTCGCGTGGTGCTGGGGAGCTATTTAAGCATGACCTCCGTGGAGATAAAATCTAGCCTGGCTGGATTTTCTTGGGGGATGAACTTCTGGTTCCGCTTGCATCATCACGCCACAAACCCTCTAAAACCCCAAGATGTTCTGCTCTGGAGGTCGCCATGAAAAGTCCGGGCCCGCTGATTGTCAAACCTGAAGAAATAGAAGCCGAAAGTTTTCGGATTATTGATGGCGAGGCTGGTCCCCATCAGTTTGATGAGGAGCAGTGGCCGGTTGTGCGGCGGATTATCCATACCACCGCCGACTTTTCCTTTATCGACACCACCCGCTTTTCCTTTGCCGCGGTTGCAAAAGGCCTGACGGCTCTGCGCGCTGGGGCAAAAGTGCTGTGCGACACCAACATGGTGCTTGCCGGGGTCAACAAAACGCGCTTGAAAGCGCTGGGCGGCGAGATCCTTTGTTATGTCGCCGACCCCGAGGTGGCGGCAGCAGCCAGAGATGCGGGCATGACCCGTTCGATCATGGCCTTGCGCAAAGGGGCGGCCGAGGGCTGCACTATCTTTCTGATCGGCAATGCACCGACCGCGCTTTTCGAACTCTTGCGTCTGGCCGAAGCCGGAGAGGTCGATCCGGCGCTGGTGGTGGGGGTACCGGTGGGCTTTGTCGGCGCGGCCGAAGCAAAGGAAGCCCTGCTGAAGAGTGAACTGCCACATATCTGTTGCCGTGGGCGCAAAGGCGGTTCGGCGATTGCGGCAGCGATTCTGAACGCGTTGATGATTCAGGCCGAACACTGATGAAAAAGCCCCTGCGCTCCGGTTACACCACCGGCGCCTGTGCGGCAGCGGCAACCCTGGGCGCGGCACTGCTGCTGCGTGATGGCACCCCGCCTGTCGAGGTTTTTCTGGTGCTGCCAACCGGAGATCAGATCCGATTTCCTTTGCATCGGTGTTCTTTCATCGCTGGTGATGCCTGCGCCAGCGTGATCAAGGATGCCGGCGACGACCCCGATGTCACCCATGGCGTTGAGGTTGGCGCCCGTCTGCGCCGCACGGACGGTGAAGCGATTTCTTTTGCGGCCGGCGTCGGTGTCGGCACCATCACCAAGCCGGGGCTGGCCCTGCCGGTGGGCGAACCGGCGATCAACCCGGTTCCCCGGCGCATGATTGAGGCCGCCCTGCGTAGCGTATTTGTCGCCGACGGCTTCCAGGTTGAAATTTTTGTTCCCGAGGGCTGCGAGCGCGCCCGTCAAACCATGAATGAACGCTTGGGCATTGTTGGCGGGCTCTCGATTCTCGGCACCACCGGGATTGTGCGGCCCATCAGCCATCTGGCCTGGACCGACAGCCTGGAGGTCGCGCTGAACGTGGCCCGGGCCAGCGCTGCCAGGGCCGTGGTTCTGAGTACCGGACGCAGCAGCGAAGCGGCCGCCCGCGCCGCTCTGCCGCAGTTGCCCGAAGAGGCCTTTGTGATGATGGGGGATCATATCGGTTACTGCCTGTCCGCCGCGGCGCGCAAGGATGTGCCTTACGTGATCCTGGCGGCCCAGTTTGCCAAGCTGGTCAAAATCGCCTGCGGCCATGCCCAAACCCATGTGCGCAACTCGACCCTTGAACTTTCCCAACTGCGCGCCTGGGCCGGTGAAATCCGCCTTGACCCTGAGGATCTTTCACAGCTAGAGTTGGCGCTGACCGCGCGTGATGTGGTCTTGCGCCTGGGCCCGCAATCAACCCTGATTGACCGGGTGGCCGCCGAAGCCCTGGCCCAGATGCGGCAGCAGCTTCCTACCGCGCATTTGCAGCTGCTGCTGGTGGGATATCAGGGGCAAGTCGTTCGAACCTTTCGCCGTTAAACACCAAAGATGTTTGTCAGGAGGCACGCATGAAAAGCATTCACGTGATCGGGGCCGGTATCGATGGCCATGAAGATTTCAGCACTCAGGCCCAAGAGCTGATCCGCTCTGCCGATCTGTTGTGTGCCGGAGAACGCCTGTTGGCACTTTTCCCGGATTTTGCCGGGCAAAAACTTTGCATCGACAAAAACCTGAATGAACTGGCCGACACCCTGAAACGTCATCAGGGGCGCAGCGTGGTGCTGGCATCGGGCGATCCGCTTTTTTTCGGCATCGGGCGCTACCTGCTGCGCAACCTGCCCGACACCCTGCTTGAATTTCTCCCCAACGTGACCTCAGTTCAATATGCTTTCGCCAAGATTCGCGAACCCTGGGATGATGCGATTTTTGTTTCGGTGCATGGCCGCGGCCTGCCCAAGTCCATCGATCGCATCATCGCCAACGACAAGGCGGCGATTCTGACCGACACCGTCAATACCCCGGCGGTCATTGCCCGCACCCTGTTGGAGCGGGGTTGCAGCGGCTACCGCGCCTATCTGTGTGAAGATCTCGGCACCAAACAGGAGCGAATCCGGATTATGACAATTCCTGAGCTGGCCACCACCGCAGCAGCGCCATTAAACGTTCTACTGTTGCTGCGTGAGTTCGATGAAGAGGAACAGGCCTATGTGTCGACCCTGGGGATTCCCGATGACGAATTTGTCACGGTCAAGAAGCTGATCACCAAGGAAGAGATCCGCGTTGTGACCCTGGCCAAACTGAAGCTGCGCCATGACATGTGTCTGTGGGATATCGGTGCCGGGTCGGGATCCATTTCGATTGAGGCCGATCACCTGCTGCCCAACGGACGGATTTTTGCGGTGGAACGCAACGAGGAATGCCGACGTTTTATCAAACAAAACCTGCAGAAGTTCAAGACCCGCAATGTGCAACTGGTGGAAGGAGACGCGCCCCAATGTCTCGAAGAGCTGCCCGACCCTGATCGCATTTTCATTGGTGGCAGTGGCGGCCATTTGTGGGACATTTTGCAAATATCCGACCAGCGCCTGGCAACCGGCGGCCGCATTGTCCTCAACGCCATTACCCTCGACACCCTGACCGCCGCCAACGAATTTTTCGGCAACGCCGGTTACGAGGTCGAGGTGGTCACGGTCAATATCGCCCGCACCCGTCCCCTGACCAGCTACAAAATGTTCGAGGCCTATAACCCGGTGTACATTCTGACGGCGGTGAAGGAGTGATGAACCAGCCGGATATTTCTACCGGTGAAGTGATCTATGTCGGCGCCGGCCCCCGGTGACCCGAACTGTTTTTTTGGCGATCAATCTGGGAGAAAAATATTTGAATCATGCTGATTTACATGCTCTTCTCGATCGATTACGAGCAGAGCCACGTGAAACTGAATGGCTGGAATTCAAATCAAATCGGTACGAACCACAAGATTTGGGTGAATATCTGTCTGCGCTGGCCAACGCGGCCTGCCTAATGGGTAAGCAGAGGGGATACCTGGTTTTTGGTGTGAAAGACGGTAGCCATGCTGTGACCGGGACCTCTTTTGATCCGTTATCTGAAAAGGCAAAAGGAAACCAACTATTACCACTTTGGTTGTCGCTTGGTTTACAGCCGAATGTGGGCTTTGAAATACACCCTTTAGATTATCATGGGAAACGCGTCGTTCTTTTTGAAATCCACCCCGCATTTGATCGCCCGGTCAAGTTTTACGGTAAGGCTTGTATTCGAGATGGTACCTCAAAGACGGAATTATCCAAATACCCGGAAAAAGAGCGCCGCATATGGCAACAGCGCAGTGATTGGAGCGCCCAAGTCTGTGTCATCGCCAGGCACGAAGACCTGGATCCTCAGGCTATTGAAAAGGCGCGGGTAGAATATAGGACAAAATTCCCCGCTAAAGCAGTCGAAGTTGATGGATGGGATAACAAAACCTTTCTCAACAAAGTTAAAGTTACAATCAGTGGTGGTATCACTAACACTGCTTTGCTTCTTTTGGGCAAGCCGGAATCATCGACTCTTCTCAATCCTGCGATAGCTCGAATCAGCTGGATACTCAAAAACGAACGGAATGAAGAGCTGGATTACCAGCATTTTGAGCCGCCATTTCTTCTCAATGTTGATAGAGTATTGGCGCGCATCCGTAATCTCACGGTAAGAGAACTGCCAAGCGGAACGCTTTTCCCCGTTGAGTTGACTCAGTACGATCCCTGGGTTATCCGCGAAGCGCTGCACAATTGTATTGCCCACCAGGATTATATCCTGCGCGGAAGAATCAATGTTGTGGAAACACCCGATACCCTGATTCTCAGCAACCAAGGGGGGTTTCTTCCGGGAAACGTAGAAACGGTTATCAGGCAGGATGCCCCCTCAGAGTTGTACCGTAATCCCTTTTTAGCTGAAGCTATGGTGAACCTTAACTTGATTGATACTCAGGGTGGCGGTATTAAACGAATGTTTCAGGCTCAGCGTCGACGGTATTTCCCCTTGCCGGATTATGATTTATCACAGCCGGAGCGGGTGGTTGTATCAATACGCGGACGTATCCTGGATGAACGCTATACACGACTATTAATGGAACGCTCAGACTTGGATTTAGAAACTATCATTCTGCTTGATAAGGTTCAAAAACGCCGTCAACTTATGCGTGATGAGCATCGGCAGCTCAAAAAAAAGGGTTTAGTAGAAGGACGTTATCCGAATCTTACCGTATCTGGGAAAATTGCTTCCATTACCGGGGAAAAAGCTCGTCATATTCGAGATCGCGGGTTCAATACTCGGTATTATCAAGATCTTCTGTTGGAATTGATGCGAGAACACCAGCCAGTGTCTCGTGAGGACATCGACCGACTGTTACTGGACAAGCTCCCTGAAGTGCTGACTGATTCACAGAAACTGGATAAGATCCACAATTTACTGAGCGGCCTATCGAGCAAGCAGGGAAAAATCCGAAATACGGGGAGTCGCCGCTATTCTCATTGGGTACTGGTAGACCCAGATTGCGAAAAACCGAACCAAATGAACCAGATTGAAAAACAAAGAAGAAACAAAGAAAAAACAAAGAAAAAAAGACAATAAACAGTAAAAGTCAAATAATTTTATAGAGATGTAATTGTTATCTTGTGGTGATTTTCTGGTGAAGAATATTGGCCTGAACTTATGACTATGGTTTGACTTGTCCTTTTCGTCGGTGACGGCCCGGGGGAATCGGAGCTGATTACTGTCTAGGAGCTGAAGGCGTTGCATATTATACGCGGACTTAATTCAAAACACGGACATGTTGATTTTATACATGTGTGTATAGTGTATGTGCATAGCTTTGCCCAAAATCAATTTGGACTCTTTCGGGGGAATTTCCTGAAAGTTCTGATTTCATGAAAATCATCCATCCCGTCCTCTTTGTCGGCGCCGGCCCCGGTGACCCGGAGCTGATCACGCTCAAGGGGCTGAAGGCGCTGCAGCAGGCCGAACTGGTGGTCTATGCCGGTTCGCTGGTGAATCCGGCACTGCTTGATGAGTGTCCGTCTGGCTGTGAGATTCGCGACAGTGCGCCCCTCACCCTGGAGCAGGTGCTGGAACTGTTGATTCCGGCGGCGCTGGCTGGAAAAAGGGTTGTGCGCCTACATACCGGTGAACCTTCACTTTACGGTGCCATTCAGGAGCAGATCGAAGTGCTGGAGCGTGAAGGAATCCCCTGCCGGGTGATTCCCGGCGTGACTGCGACCTTTGCCGCCGCCGCCAGTCTCCGGCAG
>JAACTI010000438.1 GCA_009993495.1 Deltaproteobacteria bacterium
ACTCTATATTGAGCGCCAGCGCGAAATGGGGATTGTCGGCAATATTTACAAGGGGCGCGTCATTCGGGTTCTGCCCGGCATGCAGGCTGCCTTTGTCGATATCGGCCTCGAAAAAGCGGCCTTTCTCTATGTCGCCGATGTGCTGGACGAAATGAACGCGGTGGCGCGTTATATTGACGGCGATACTTCGGGTACCGACCACGAAGAGGTCAACGAAGTGCCCTTGCCGCCGATTGAGGATCTGCTCAAGGAAGGGCAGGAAATTCTGGTGCAGATCTCCAAGGAACCCATCAGCACCAAAGGGGCGCGCATCACTTCGCATATTTCCCTGCCGGGGCGTCATCTGGTCTACATGCCAACCGTTGATCACATTGGTATTTCACGGCGGATTGATGATGAAGAGGAACGCGAGCGCCTGCGGCTGCTGGTCGATAACATTAAACCCGAAGGGGCCGGTTTCATCGTGCGCACCGTGTCCGAGGGCAAGAGCGAAGGCGACCTCAAGGCCGACATGGAATTTCTCGTCGACCTGTGGCAGAAAATCAGCGTCGGCGTCGATGGTCGCAAGGCTCCAGCCTTAATTCATTCGGATTTGGATGTTACCAGCAAAGTGTTGCGCGATATTTTAACCGAAGATGTGCGCCGCATTATTGTCGATTCCCAGGAGGAATATAACAAGATCGTGCGCTTTATCCGCACCTTCATGCCCAAACTCAACTACTGCATCGAACTTTATGATGGTGACGAACCGATCTTTGACGCCTTCGGGCTCGAAGTCGAAATTTCGCGCGCTCTCGGCAAGAAAGTCTGGCTCAAAAGTGGGGGTTCCATCATCATTGAGCAGACCGAAGCCCTGACCGCGGTTGACGTGAATACCGGGCGCTACGTGGGCAAGCACAATCTGGAAGACACCATCCTCAAAACCAATCTGGAAGCGGTCAAGGAAATTGCCTTTCAGTTACGCCTGCGCAATATCGGCGGGCTGATTATTGTCGATTTTATCGACATGGAAAAAGAAGCCCACCGTGAAAAAGTCCACGGCGCCTTTGAAGAGGTGTTGAAGAACGACAAGAACAAAACCAATATTCTGAAAATCAGTGAACTCGGGCTGGTGGAAATGACGCGCAAGCGCGTGCGCGAATCTATCGGGCGCACCCTGTGTGAACCCTGCCCTTACTGTGAAGGCAAAGGCTACGTCAAAGGGCATCTGACGATTATTTATGAAATTCTGCGGGCGCTGCAACGCGAGCTGAACGACCGGCCCGAAGGCCGCATTACCCTGTTGGCCCATCCCGACATTGCCGGGTTGCTTATCGATGAAGAACGCGGGCTTATCGATGAACTCGAAGCCACCAGCAAGCGCAGCGTCGTGATCAATTCACGCCCGGAATTTCATATCGAACAGTACGAAATTGCCGTTGGTTGAGAGCGTTCGGGCGGGGTTTCGCTGCAAGAACTGCCATGCGCTTCGGAACAACCGACGAGCGCTAACTCCCCCCGGCCCCCTCTTAATCCTAAGCGGGGGAGAAAACCTGCTCCTTGGTCCACCTTGGGGCTTTATTTTACTTGCCGCGGAATTGGGGCGGACGTTTTTCGAGGAAGGCGTTGACGGC
>JAACTI010000439.1 GCA_009993495.1 Deltaproteobacteria bacterium
TGATACCCATGATCTTTACTCCGTTATCGCCAAGCGCGTGGCTTTAAACCCCATAAAAGTCGATATTGCTGCCCTCAGCGAGGGTCACATAGGCTTTTTTCCAGTTATTGCGCTGTCCCAGGTTTACCCCGACACGCTTAACTTTGCCCCGGCATTGAACCGTTTTAACCGATGCGACCTTGACGTCAAAAGCTTGTTCAACCGCGGCCTTGATCTCAATTTTATTGGCACTGCGGCCAACCTCAAAAGCAACAACATTTTGTGCCTCTTTGAGCAAATTTGATTTCTCGGAAATCAGCGGCTTACGAATGATCTGATGCAGTGGTTTCATTTTTCCAGTGCTCCTTCAATCCGGCTCACTGCAGCATCAGTAAGCACCAAATTCGGATACTTGAGGATATCGTAAACATTGACGCCTTCAGCGCGTAGTACTTTTACATGCATGAGATTACGCGCAGAGAGTTCAATATTTGCGTTGGCCTGATCAATAACAACCAACGCGCCATCCATCTCAAAACGACGCATCAAGGCAGCAAAGTTTTTCGTGCTGACCGCTTCTAACTCAAGTGAATTGAGTACCGTCAGTTTCTGGCCCTGAAAACGCACCGAGAGTGCACTGCACAAGGCAGCTTTCTTGACCTTACGGTTTAATTTAAACTCATAAGTACGTTTTTGGGGGCCAAAAGCAACGCCGCCACCAACGTAATGAGGCGCACGAATACATCCCTGACGGGCATTACCCGTCCCTTTTTGTTTGTAAGGCTTTTTACCGCCACCCGAAACCTGGGCCCGGGTTTTAACCGTAGCCGTTCCTTGACGACGCGCTGCAAGTTGATAGCGCACCATGTCGTGGAGCAGAAAAGTTTTGACCTGGGTATTAAAGACATCATCAGCAAGCTCGCGCTCACCAACTTGTTTTTTCTCAAGGTCATATACAGATATTGTTGCCATGATCTATCTCCTGTCGCCGGGGGCCA
This sequence comes from Deltaproteobacteria bacterium, assembly GCA_009993495.1. Taxonomy (GTDB): domain Bacteria; phylum Desulfobacterota; class Desulfuromonadia; order Desulfuromonadales; family Geopsychrobacteraceae; genus Geopsychrobacter. The sequence goes on from JAACTI010000439.1 coordinate 978, forward strand.
TTAGGCCTTAATACCCTTGCGAATTGTAACAATTCCATTTTTAGGCCCGGGCACAGCACCCTGCACCAGAATCAGATTTTGCTCAGGGCGGACATCGACAACGACCAGATTCTGGGTTGTGACGCGCTCATTCCCCATTTGTCCAGGCATTTTTTTGCCCTTGAAGACCTTCGAAGGCCAAGCGGACTGACCTATCGAACCCGTCGAACGGTGAAACATTGATCCATGAGTCGTGCGCCCGCCGGAAAAACCCCACCGCTTGATAACGCCTTGAAAGCCCTTACCCTTGCTCGTCCCGATAATATCTATGCGTTCGCCGATCGCAAAAATCGTGCAATCAATTTTGTCCCCAACCTTGCAACTGTCATCGACCAGTTGAAATTCGCGGACGTGAGCAAAAGCTCCCATGCCAGCCTTCTTGAAATGGCCCATTTCCGGCTTGCTGACCCGGTCTGCACGTTTTTCCTCAAAACCGACCTGCGCCGCGGTGTAACCATCGGTGGCAGTGGTTTTTCTTTGCAGGACAACACAGGGACCAGCCTCAATCGCAGTAACTGCAATACGCTGACCGTCAGCGGCATAAATCTGAGTCATGCCGATTTTTTTTCCTAATAATCCATTGATCATTGAAGTGCCCTTAACTGTAACTGATATCGCTCGTAAATTAGAGCTTAATCTCGACATCAACTCCGGCTGACAGATCCAGCTTCATCAGCGCGTCTACCGTCTGCTGGGTAGGTTCCATGATATCCAGCAACCGCTTATGAGTACGAATCTCAAACTGTTCACGGCTTTTTTTGTCAACATGCGGGCCACGCAGTACACAATACTTATTAATGACCGTTGGCAAAGGAACCGGCCCAACCAGGCGGGATCCGGTGCGTTTGGTTGTGTCAACAATTTCAGCCACGGCCTGATCAAGCAAGCTGTGATCGTAGGCTTTCAAGCGAATTCTGATTTTCTGGGTAGACATTTAAAAACCTCTCACTACTCAATCACTTCACTGACAACCCCGGCGCCGACGGTGCGGCCACCTTCGCGAATGGCGAAGCGCAGCTCTTTATCCATGGCAATGGGGGTAAT
>JAACTI010000124.1 GCA_009993495.1 Deltaproteobacteria bacterium
CTAAGGGTGGCCTGTGTGTACGGGCCACCCTTTTTTTTAAACAACTTTCAACCAACAAGGAGATGCGCATGGCGATCAAAAGTCTGTTGCTAGGGTGTTTGTTAAGTCTGGTCTGGTTGTTGCCGGTGTACGCTGATGAGATTCTGTCCCTCAAAGTCGGTTATCAGTTGATGTCGGCAGAGGGAACCTTTGCCGGACAAAAAAACGGCATTGGGACAAGCCTGGATTTAGAAAACGATTTTGATGTTGATAACAGCCAGGGACTGACGGGTGAACTTGCCTTTTCTCTGGGAGATTTTCGTTTGTCGGCGGGGTATTTGCCCCTGGATATTTCCGGGGAAACTGATGGCAGCAGCTTTACGTTTAACGGTACCACCTTTACAACCTCAGCCACCGGCGATATTAAGGCCGACATTTACGATGTTGGTCTGACCTGGTATCTGCTGAATTTTGATGATCTGCCGATCCGGGTTCAATTGGGGCCAGAATTGGCAGTTAAAGCCATTGATGCTGATCTCAGCGTTAAAGAAAAATCTGGCGCTCTCGACGAATCGGTCAGTGGGCTGGTGCCGATACCGACTCTGGGGGGACGCGTGCGTTTGGCCTTGGCCGATTTCTTGGGTCTGGTTGGTCGTGTCGGTTATATGCAGTACAGCGGCAATCACTATACTGATGCCGAAGTGCAGCTTGAATTTTCGCCTCTACCTTTGGTTGGCCTCTACGGCGGCTATCGGCTTCTCGATTTGAAGGTGGATGAATCGGATGTCTTGCTTGATGCCAGCTTCAGCGGGCCCTTTGTTGGGGCGCTGGTCAGGTTTTAAATTTTTTTTCCAAAAGGACGGTGCTGAATTCGTCGAGCATGCGGTTTTTCAGGAGGTTAAAGCCGAGTTTTTGGTAACGCCGGCGTACCTCATAATTGTATTCCCATAAAATTCCCGAGAGTAACAAACGCCCGCCCGGGCGCAGGCGCCCGGCGAGATCAACGGCGATATCCAGCAGGATATCGCCGTAAATATTGGCGACGACAAAATCAAAATTATCTTGCGGGAAATGCTCAAGGGTGCCGCAGTAGTGCTGAAGACGGTGTTCCAGACCGTTCAACTGACTATTGCGTTGGCAGCTGGCAACGGCAGCGGGATCAACGTCGATACACCAGCACTGATCGGCCCCGCAGCGCAGACAGGCCAAGGCCAAAATGCCGGTGCCGCTGCCTAGATCAAGCACCCTGGCCGTACGCATTTTCTGCTCCAGAATCAATTCCAGACAACTGTGGGTTGTTTCATGCTCACCCGAACCGAAGGCCCCACGTTCCAGGCGCAAAATTAATTTGTCGGCTGGAGCCGGAGTATCTGGCGGTAGAATAACCAGTCGCGTACCGATTTCTATCGGGCGGTAGTCGCGCCGCAGGGAGGTATGGATAAGATTGCTATTTGCCATGACCACTCCCAATTTTCATAAGCCATTGTGACGCAGCAAAAGGAGCAACAGAGTATAGCTAAAAGCTGAAGCCAGGGTCGACAGCATAACAATTGATCCGGCCAGTTCGGCGTCGGCTTTGAGCTGGTGGGCCATGATGTAGGTGGCAGTAGCCGCCGGAGTGCCTGCGAGGAGCAAGCCGATACTCAGATCCATGCCCTGAACCTTACCCAGGAGCAGTAGGGGTAAGGCAATGAGGGGCAAGAGTGCCAGTTTGAAAAAAGTTGCTATGCCGGCGGATTTTAAATCGCCCTTTAAGCGCTGCAAGGAAAAGCCACCGCCAATCGCCAGCAATGCCAGGGGCAGGGTGATGCCGGCAATAATGGCCAGGCTGCGATCAAGAATAACCGGCACCGGCAGCTGGTAAAAGCTCCAGAAAATACCCGCAAAGGATGACAGAATCAGAGGGTTGAGCAGGATCTCGCGCCACCAATTTTTTTTGGGCCCCTCTGGGTTGAGGTGGCGCTGTGGCCGGATGAGGGCAATGATAGCGAAAAAATTGAGCACCGGCACCAGGAAACCCATCAGAATGCTGGCGCGGGTCAGGCCGACTTCACCATAGGCGTTGAGGCAGATGGCCAGACCGATATAGGCCAGATTGCCGCGAAAACTGCCCTGGCTGAAACTGCCAAGACTTGCCGGTCTATAGCCACGCAAGTGACCATAGGCGTAGCTGAGGCAAAACATCAGGCCGATGGCCAGGGAGGAGCCGACAACCAGGGGCGCATTGAAATAGCTGAAAAAATCGGCCTTGGCAATTTTATAAAAGAGCAGGGCGGGCAGAAAGATCAGATAGACCAGCCGGTTGGTCTGATGAATGAAATTAACGTCAATCAAGCGAATGCGACGCAAGAAGGCCCCCAGGCCGATGACCAGAAAAACCGGTAAGACAATGGTAACTGTTTCGTGAAAAAATTGCACTTGGGCCTCCTGCGGCGTCAGAGAATAGCGCGTAACTTTTACCGATACAACCGAAACTGTTACCGCTGGATTCTTTGGAACCTCAGATGAGCCCTTCCATGGCGACCTCGGGCTTACGCATGGTGAAAATTACATTGAATTTTTGAGGCGTGCCTATGTCTGGACACCGAGAGCCTGTCTGTGTAGAATATTCAACATTTATTGTCGGCGGGTGAAAAGGGGCGAATATTATGGGAGTGACGGGGCAAAAGCTGTACCAGCGCTTCACTATGACACGCCAGAAGTTGCTGCGGTTACTGATTCTGGCGGTCGTGATCAGCGTTATCAGTCTTTTGCATTATACGACGACAACCGACCATTCGCACGTTCATGATATTTATCGACGGCTTTATTATATTCCGGTTGTCTTTGGCGGTATCTGGTTTGGCCTCAGTGGCGGTCTCAGCACGGCGTTGCTGGTGTCGGTTATCTATGCGCCCCATGTTTTGTTTCAATGGGGCCGCATGCCAACTGAACACCCGGAGCAGTACCTGGAAATTTTGCTGTATAACGTCATCGGGGTCATTACCGGAGCACTCGCTTCGCGTGAACATTCTCAGCGACTCCGGGCCGAGAAAGCCGCTGAACGCCTGGCGGACAGCTACGCCAAATTGCGCGAACAGGCGGATATGATCATCGAAATTGAAGATCAGTTGCGACGTGCCGACCGTTTAGCCGCCCTTGGTGAACTGTCGGCGGGTATGGCCCATGAAATTCGCAACCCTCTTGGTTCGATTCGGGGCACGGCGGAAATATTGCGCGATGCGTTTGCGCCCGATGACAAATACGCTGAATTTACGGTTATTTTAATGAAGGAAGTCGATCGGCTGAATCAGGTGCTCGAAGACTTTTTGCATTTTGTCCGACCTGAACCCGTAGAAAAACAGAAATTTTTGCCCGCCGAGGCCCTGCGCGAGGTGTTGCAACTGGCCGAAGTGCAGGCGCGCAAGGCGGGGGTTGACATTGTCACCGAGATTCCCGAACTCCCTCAGGTTCAAGGGAACAGCGGCCAGTTGAAACAGGTTTTTCTCAACCTGATACTCAATGCGGTCCAGGCTATGTCCGCTGGCGGTCGGCTTGAGGTTGATGCCAGGCAGGGTGGTAACTGGGTTATTTGCCGGTTTACCGACAACGGCCCCGGAATCGCCGCTGAGAACCTTGAGCGGATTTTTAATCCATTTTTTACCACCAAACAGGAAGGCTCCGGCCTGGGCCTGGCTATTGCCCATCGCATTGTCGACAGCGTTGCCGGGAAATTGCAGGTTGAGAGTCGGCTTGGGCAGGGGACAACCTTTACCCTGAGGTTAGCAGTTGCAGACAATCTGGGAGCAAAGCATGAAAAAACAAGTTCTGGTCATTGATGATGACGCTTCCTTGCGTCGCGTGATCGAGTTCACCCTCGATCAGGCCGGTTACGAGGTGTTCATCGCAGCTTCGGGTGAAGAGGGCCTTGACCTTTATCGCCGTCATCGACCAGCCCTCGTCATGACAGACGTTCAGATGTCGGGTATCAGTGGGTATGCTGTGCTCGAACAGATTCGCCAGCTTGATCCCGACGCCCTGGTTATTTTGATTACCGCGTTCAGTTCGGTCGAAAATGCCGTTGAGGCGATTCGCAAAGGGGCTTACAACTATATTACCAAACCCTTCAGCCGTGACCAGTTGACCCTGGCGGTTGACAAGGCTTTTGAATACCGCGGTTTGCGCCGTGAAAATGTGCAATTAAAAAATGTGCTACAAGCGGATCACGGTGTCGAAATTATTGGCAATTCGCCCGAAATGAAACGCCTGATGCAGCGGGTCGACAAGGTTGCCGCCAGCCAGGTTTCGGTGCTGCTGACCGGTGAAAGCGGCACCGGTAAGGAGGTGGTTGCACAAACCCTGCACCGCCGCTCAGAACGTGCCGGTCGTCCCTTCGTGGCGGTCAATTGTGCCGCAATCCCGCGCGATTTGATCGAAAGTGAATTGTTTGGCCACATCAAAGGCTCCTTTACCGGGGCGGTTAAAGATCGGCAGGGCAAGTTTTCCCTGGCCAACGGTGGGACTCTGTTTCTCGATGAAATTGGCGAAATGCCCCTGGAGTTGCAACCCAAATTGCTGCGCGCTCTGCAGGAACAGGAAATCGAACCCGTCGGTGGGACCCCCGAATCCGTCGATGTGCGGGTTATCGCCGCGACCAATCGCGAGTTGGAGCTAGAAATGGAACAAGGACGTTTTCGAGACGATCTCTATTATCGTCTGGCGGTTGTGCCCTTGCGGATTCCGGCCCTGCGCGAGCGCGAAGGCGATATTCCCCTTTTACTGAAATTCTTTTTGCAAAAACATGCGGGTTCCAAGGTGCAGGTCGATCCCGAGGTTATCGAAAAATTAACCCACTATGCTTGGCCGGGAAATGTGCGTGAAATGGAGAATGTCGTCGAACAGATGTTGATCCTACGTGCAGACGATCGCCTGGGCATCGATGATCTGCCGCCACGCATCAGCCGCAGAAGTGCCCCCGGACATGGGGTGTTGAATTTGCCCGACGAAGGTTATTCCCTTGAAGATCTCGAACGTGAAGCCGTTGTTTATGCCCTGAATAAAAGTAACTGGAACAAGTCTAAAGCTGCTGATTTTCTAAGAATTCCACGCCATACTCTACTTTATCGTCTGGAAAAATATGCTATACGTCAAGACTAAACTCAAAATTATTGTGCTTAATGCCCTGGTGCTGGGCGTTTTTCTTGGTTGTGGTGGCGACGTAACTGAGGCTGCCAGCCGTGACACCCCCGTGGTCAGGGCCGTCGCCCGTGCCCGCTCGGCGGTGGTCAATATTCGTACCGAGCAGATTGTGCGGCGTGGTTCCAGTTCTTTTGGTTTTAAAGATCCCTTCTTTGACCAGTTTTTTCGTGAGCTGCTCCCCCCAGCGAATATGACCAGTCAGTCTCTGGGCTCGGGAGTCATTATCGATCCCGAGGGCCATATTCTGACCAACGCCCATGTGATTGCCAAGGCGTCGCGCATTTATGTAGCCCTCGCCGATGGCACAGAAGAACTGCAAGCGCGCCTGGTCGGTTTTGATGAACGCCTGGACCTCGCGGTCTTGCAAATTGAAGCATCAGGTCGCTGGCCCTATTTGCCCCTGGGGCGCTCCAACGACCTGATGCTCGGCGAAACCGTGATTGCCATCGGCAATCCCCTGGGTTTGGGACATTCTATTACCACCGGGGTGATCAGTTCGGCGGCGCGCCGGATCGAAATTGAAGAGGGCTTCGGCGCTAATTTTATTCAATCCGATGCCTTGATCAATCCGGGGAATTCCGGTGGGCCACTGATTAATATCAACGGCGAACTCATTGGCATCAATACCGCCATCGCGCGCCAGGCTCAGGGAATAGGTTTTTCCATCCCCATTGATACCGCCAGCCGGGTGTTAGACGAATTGCTGCGTTATGGCCAGATCCGACCGGTATACCTGGGCGTGTTGCCGGGGAATGTTGGTGATATCTTTGTTGCGCGCACTGGCCAGCGAGGGGTCTTAGTCACGGATTTTCTGCCATTTTCCCCGGCGCGCGAAGCGGGAATGAAAATCGCCGACATCATCCAGCAGGTCGCTGGAACCGAGGTTGCCAGTATTGCGGAACTCAACGCCCAGCTCGCCAGTTTCGCGCCGGGGAACAAAATCGAAATTAAGGTTTTGCGCGGTCAGCAACAATTGTCCCTCAATGTCCCGCTTGCCCCCTTGTCCGATGAATATCTGCTGGCTTATACTCGCAGGGTGTTTGGCTTGGTGTTTGCTGCCGACCGCGAGGGTTTGCGGGTCATGTCGGTCGAACAGCGTTCGGCTGCAGACCGCGCAGCCATTGAGCCTGGTGATCTGGTGATGGAAATTGCGCGGCGTAAAGTTCCTGATATGAACAGCCTCAGGGGGGTGATGGCGGCTCTCTGGGGGCGTGAGCCCCTGAGCTTTCTGGTGGTGCGTAATAATCGTGGTTATCTGCTGCAATTACCCCCGGATTAAGTAATTTTCTGGTGCTGGGTTCGTTTCAGGTCAGAAATTTTGACTAAGGACAGGTCATGATGAAATGTGTGCTGGTGCTTTTTTTTGCGTTTTTAAGCTGCCCCTTTTCCGCTGCGGCGAGTGCTCTGGTGGGCTCCGTCGCACCCGATTTCAGTCTGCAAGACATGCAGGGTCGTCAGGTGCAGCTGTCTGCCTTGCGTGGCAAGGTGGTAATTGTCAATTTCTGGGCAACCTGGTGTCCGCCCTGCCGCGCAGAAATGCCATCAATGGAAGCCTTGCATCTGGCTTTTAAAGAGGACGATCTGGTGCTGCTGGCGATCAATGTCGAAGAAGACGCCCACGAACTGGTTGAAAATTTTTTAAAGAAAAACCCCTACAATTTTCCGATTCTGCTCGACGCGGAAACCGAGGTACAACAAGGCTACGGCGTTTTCCAGTTTCCTGAATCTTTCATCATTGATCGTAATGGGGTGGTGGTGAAAAAGATCATCGGCGCCGTTAACTGGATGGATGGTGACCTTTACCGTTTGCTGCGTTTCATGGTCAAGGGCTGATCTGGATGACCGTTGCGTCGGACATTACCCTGTGGGTGGCATTTTACGCTGGTGTGCTTTCTTTCTTCTCCCCCTGTGTTTTGCCGCTGATCCCGAGCTACCTGACGTATATTTCCGGCTTGTCTTTTAATCAGCTGAACGCCGAGCATCCCAGTACGCGTATCCGCCTGACCATTTTGGCCCATTCTCTGGTTTTTATTCTTGGCTTTTCCCTGGTTTTTATCACCTTGGGCGCCCTGGCCGGTTTCGCTTCGGCTGCCTTTCAGATGTATCTGCGCGAGGGGCTCGGCTGGTTGCAGAAAGTTGGTGGCTTGCTGATTTTTCTTTTCGGCATCCACCTGAGTGGGTTGTTCCATTTTGGCATGCTCCTCGGCGAACACCGCATTCGCCTGCGAAATAAACCCTCGGGTTTTTTGGGCACCCTCATTGTCGGCATTGCCTTTGCTGCCGGTTGGACGCCCTGTATTGGGCCGATTCTGGGTGCAATTCTCGCCATTGCCGCCGGCAGTTCCGGCGGGGCCGCGCGTGGTATTTGGTTATTGGCGGTTTACTCCCTTGGGCTGGGGATTCCTTTTCTTATTGCCGGGGGGCTGTTTAACTGGTTTATTGGATTCTTTAATCGCTTCAAGGCGCACATTCGTCTGGTTGAAATCTGTACCGGCTGTCTGCTGATGATCGTCGGGATTATGCTTTTCTTTGACCAATTTTCAAAAATGAGCGGATTTCTTTATCAAATTCTTCCCCCTTCTTTGGGGTA
>JAACTI010000429.1 GCA_009993495.1 Deltaproteobacteria bacterium
TCATGCTACACTCCTTGTGTCTGTTCCCCGAAAGAGCATCGGGGCATGCTTGGGACGTGGATTTCCCTGGCACTGCCCGCCAGGGCATGTGTAGGGTTAGAGTTGCAGCTACCGATGCGGGTTCCGGCTCGTGCCGTCCCAGATTAGTTTTCGCGGGTGTCCAAATAACGCAGCGGGCTCTGACTTGCGAATAAGTCGTCCCATACCGGCGGCCGGACAACCCTGACGCTCACGCCCCATCCGCGTCCCCGCGGTCGGATCGCCTCGAGGATACTCGGATGCCACGTCCCAAGCAAGTACATTCTAATAACGCAATCCGTTAGGCTGCTTGCCGTCATTGTGTCACTCACCACACTTCCGCAATTGGCGAGCCCGAATATGTCGCCTCAAGGTGAAAGGAGTATAAGATGATTACCGATGAGATCAAGCAATTAGTGAAGAGTCGCTATGGCAAGTTTGCCGAGACAGGCGGCCACATAGAGCCCTGTTGACCCAGCAAGAGACAGCCCAGTTCGGGCTATGCAGTGGATCAGGGACTCTACGGTCAGGCGGAGCTTTCCTTGGTGCCAGAGGTTGCTCTCAACCTCTCGCGGGGTTGTGGCAACCCTACTGGTTTCGCAAACATTCAGGCTGGTGATGTAGTTGTAGATTTCGGCTGCGGAGGCGGGATAGACGTCATCCTGGCTGCTCACAAAGTCGGACCGCAAGGAAGAGTAGTCGGAGTAGATGGCGCGCCTCAAATGATTGAGCGAGCCAAGCAGGCGGTGGCTGAGGCGGGCTTGCAAGACAGGGACATCGAATTCCACAACACATACTTGAACAAGACACAGCTTCCAGATGGCTTTGCGGACGTGGTGACCTCCAACTGCGTCATCAACCTGTGTCCCGACAAGGACGCTGTATATGAAGAAGCCTTTCGTATCCTGCAACCCAATGGGCGAATCGCTATCTCAGACATCGTCTTGTCCGAGAACATCGCTCCTGAGTTACAGGAGCGATTCCAAACAACTTGGGCAGGATGTCTGGGAGGAGCCATACCTGAAGAAGATTACTGGCAGACAGTGAGAGAAGCGGGCTTTTCTGAGATACAGATTGTGGCGCGTCACATCCTCACTCCCGAAGAACTGGAAGGAATGGCCTGCTGCCCTGGCGAAGAATTCACGCCGCCGCCGAGCAAGGAAGATCGTGTCGCTGTGGAAGGCAAAGTGACTAGCGTCAAGTTCACAGTGATGAAGCCGCCTCTGAAGTGAAGAATAGATTGAGAGCGTACCGGTAGCCGCCTAACACCGCGTCCAGCCGACGCCGCCAAGGCCGCGCAATTCCGGCGCTCAGACTTCCGCGAAGTAACTCGACGGCGGCGAGCGGCTGAACGCAACCGTTGGCGTGGCGTAAAACGACATTCTCAATTCAGTTTTTCACAGGTGACAGGGGCACAAAGGGGGGAAGATTCGCGCCCAGCATTTCCTTTTCACTTCCCGTTATTTCTTAATTCATCCAACACTCTCTCCAACTCCCCCGGCAGCGGCGCTTCAAAAATGCGCGGTTGTTTTTCGCCGGGCAGGATGATCTTCAATTTTGCCGCGTGCAAAAAGTGACGGTGGATTTCAACCGTCGGGT
>JAACTI010000430.1 GCA_009993495.1 Deltaproteobacteria bacterium
GATATGATTGACACTTGTCAATAGAAAAAGCTTGTTCGCCTTCCTTTATTTTTTAAAGTTTTAAAGGAAGTTTTTAAACTAATATATTCCAGGTCATTAATAGAGGCGGGATCATTGAAACGACGGTTGATCACTCTGATATTCGCGGGTTGAGTACCGCATGTCATGGCTTCATCGTGGAGCTGCCTCTGTCTAAAGTCGGGAGTTAGGCCGTATGCCATATCCCATAGGCTATTCGAGGGTTCTCCTTGACCGTGATCGCGCCCCTGTCAATGACCTGGACGTAACTATTTGCTCTTTGTAATCAGCCTCCTTGTATATGGCATTGGTGACGATTCGTTTATTTTTGTTTTTCAAACCACCGGCTGCACCTGTTTTGCCATGGCCCATAAGAAGGCACTCAGTTCACGGGCGATAGCGGTAACCACCTTTTGCTTGGTTTTGCCGCGAGCTGTCAGCCTTCTGAAGCGGACGCATAAACGAAGTTGGGCCTTCCATGCTATCCGGCAGACCTGATCAGGCAAACCCTGCTGGCGCTTGAGCAGCAAAAGACTGATCCGAGCTTGCATCCGGTACGCCCATGCGGCTTCAACCAGCACTTTGCGAACATGGCTGTTGCCGGTTTTGGTGATACCGCCTCTTTTGATACTGTCGCCACTGGAGTGCTCGGAAGGGACAAGACCCAGATGGGCCATCAGCTGGGATGGCTTGTCAAAACGGCTCAGATCCCCCAGTTCTGCGAGCACCGTTACGGCCACGATCAGTGAGACTCCCCGGGCAGCCTGCAGGGCATTGACTATCGGGGCCAACCGCCAACCGGGCACCAGCTGTCGGATTTGATCGGTCAACCGATTTACACGGTTAAGGTTTTCATGCACCGTATCGATATATTCCTGCAGGGCAACCTGTTGAGCCGGAAAGGGCATAGCGATATTGGCAAGCCAGTTAAAATAGGCTTTGGACCATTGAGACTTACCGGTGAAGACGATCCCGTTTCTGAGAAGAAAAGCCTTGAGTCGCTGCTTTGCTTTTTTAGCAACCATCACGGCATCTTCCCGGGCTCGGCTCAAATCGCGCATGGCCTCGTCCTGAGCGTTGGGAACATAAACGGCGGTTAGTTCACCAGCGCGGTGCAAACGGGCAAGCATGGCGGCATCCCGGTGATCATTTTTGATACGATCTCCGCTTTTCTTCGGAATCATTGAAGGAGCTACCACCATACAGTCAAATCCTTTGGCAGAGAGGTGGCGGTAAATGCCGTAACCGCATGGGCCGGCCTCATAGACCAAATACAGCAGGCTTGAGGTGGAAACCATTTTACGACAAAACTTATCCAGCGCATCCAGATCGTTGGCAATGGTGCCGTAAATCCTGGGTTGCTTTTGACGACCCTTATCAGCGATAGCAATGGTAATTGTTTTTTTGTGGACATCCATACCGATAAATTTTACAGTGTTCATGGCCTGCCTCCTTGGTTGTGGCTCTGTGTTAAGGGTTATTAAATGTCTTTACATAACCCACGTTTGCAAGGAAGGCAGGCTTTTTTTCTATACAGCCAGCAAAAAAATATCATGGGCGAGAATGGGCCTGAAAATTGCTCGTCGGAGCCCATTATATTTTTTTGCGGATTACAGGCTACTCATGTTGTGACTGGC
>JAACTI010000431.1 GCA_009993495.1 Deltaproteobacteria bacterium
ATAGTGGAAAAGGGGACGGTTGTCACCTTTTCTTGTGCAGGTTGAACGCAACGCCTTCACTATTCGGACCTCACTCGCCGATCTCATAAACAAGCATGATCCCGGCCTGGCCCGTAGATTGCCCCCACATCCTCCAAAGTAATCCTAAAATTTTATTTTGACTCTAATTTATATTTATATATTGACATATAGAAGATCGGCTGGTAGATTCTGGAGTGTTTAGGGACGTGAAATTCAGCCGTTTACCGGGAAATAAGCTTGAAATTCAAGATTATAGAATCGGCAAGGCCGAAGCCAGCGAGCCTGAAACATGCAAAATTAAAGAGCAAAGGGGAGGTTCGAGAGAAATGAAGAAGATTCTGTTTTTATTCGGTTATCTGCTGTTGTTGCTCGGCGTCGCTGTGTCTGCTTGGGCCACTCCGGTCAGCTACGTGGGCGGCCATATGACCTTTACTTTCTATGAAGGCGGCAATAAGAACGCCCTTTGGGGGACCAACATCGACGTGATCAATGTCTGGGAAGTCGATCAGTTTATGGAAAAAGGCCGGAATAATATTCGCTTCCGCAGCGTCTTTACCTCCCTTGATGTGGGTCCGGACTATGACGGCATTCCGGGCGTGCCCATGCAGGACGGCCCTTTCATCGGTTTCTCTGCCAGCTTCGATTTTTCCCTTGTGAAGGACAATAACGGGGCCAACTGGTCCGGGGATGGGATCCTCTCCATGTACGACCCCCTGGGCAACATTGTGAACCCGGCTTCAAAAGATCCCTCAACCGGCGGCGACCGGGTGCTGGCCGGCTGGAACGGGCAGTTCGGCGATGCCGGTATCTATTCCCTCCAGCAGACCAACAGCAATTACTTCCAGCATTGGGTTGTAACCAACATAGTCACCTATCCGCTGTCCGGAATGTACACCGTTCCAACCAGCGATTTCCTGTATGAGCAGGTGGATCTCCTGCATGGGAATTTCCATTGGGTGAATGATGATAACTATGTTGACGGCGTTGATAAACGCGTGAAGAAACTCGACGGATCCGGCAATCCCATCCCCACGCAAGAACTCACCTTCTTCGTGCCGACCGGCACGGTGCCTGAGCCTGCCTCCCTGTTCCTGCTCGGCTCCGGATTGGCGGGCTTGATCGGTTTGAAGTCGAGATGGAGAAGGTAGATCGGGTAGAATACGGGGACACGCTTCCGATCTTATTCTTGTTGGTCTCTCAGAGATAAATCTGTTGTAGAGACTTCAATCGCCGATCTCGTAGATGAGCGTCACACCGGCCTGGACCGTGACCTCTCCGGAAGAAATAGGCGGGGCTGCGGCCTCTGCCGCCATGGCCTCACGGGCAAAACTTTCAGGCTGTACCCTGAATGGTGTGGCAACGGCATTATCCAGGCTGAGCGTCAGGACGCGTACGAGCTTGACGGATGCGGCATCTGCAAGGCTCCGGGCGTCCGCGAGGGCGTTTGCCGTTGCTTGCTGAATGGCTTGGCCTCGGTACTTTCTCGGATCTGCAAGATCAAAGAAAATGGAGTCAATGGCATTGGCGCCGGCATCCGTTGCCGCGCCGATCAGCTTGCCTGCGAGGGGAAGCTTTTTGGTCTTGATGGCCAGGCGGTTGGTGACCGTATAGCCCGTAAT
>JAACTI010000125.1 GCA_009993495.1 Deltaproteobacteria bacterium
ATCCGCCGACAGCCCGCCAACCCGGAAGTAGTTGGATGTCATTCGCGCGCCGGAAACTTTTTCGTAGATATCAGTAATCTCTTCGCGCTCACGGAAACAGTACAAAAAGACGGTCATGGCCCCGATATCCAGCGCGTGGGTCGCCAGCCATACCAGGTGGCTCTTGAGCCGGGTCAACTCCGTCATGATCACGCGAATAGTATTGGCGCGCTCGGGGATTTTATCCGTAATTCCCAGCAGCTTCTCGACAGCAAGAACATAACCAAGGTTGTTGCTCATCGGTGCCAGATAGTCGAGTCGATCCGTCAGGGGGATAACCTGGTGATAGGTGCGGTGCTCCGACAGTTTTTCAGTGCCACGGTGCAAAAAACCGATATGTGGCGTTGCCTTAACAACTATTTCGCCATCAAGCTCAAGGATCAACTGCAACACGCCGTGAGTCGACGGATGCTGCGGTCCCATGTTGATGGTCATCGTTTCGGTTGCCATTTTATGCCTCTTCCGTTAATGGAATAAATTTGCTCGGACCAGCCGAAAAATCAGGAAAGCCGTCCCTGATAGGGCTCACGATCCGGGCCCTGAAGCGGATAGTCTTTGCGCAGAGGGTGCCCCTGCCAGTCAACCGGCATCAGAATACGCCGCAGGTCGGGATGATTATTGAACGCAATCCCCAGAAGATCCCAGCATTCACGCTCATGCCAGTTGGCGGTTGACCAAACACCGGAAACAGTGTCAACCCGGGGGTCGTGTCCATCAACGTCAACCTTGACGCGCAGACGGGTCTTATTGGTCAGGTTGTACATATTATAAACGACCTCAAAGCGCGGGGTGCGCCCGAGATAATCGACACCACAGAGATCGCTGAGGAAATTGTAGCCACAGTCGTCGCGCAAAAAAGTGCAGACCGCGACAATTTCAGCACGCTCAACCCTGATGCTGGTCTCACCTCGATGCTCAACCGTGTCCAGAACCAGATTTCCGAACTTGCCTTTGAGTTTTTCTACGACCTGTTTACTCATTGTCTTGTCCTGTCTCCACGCAGCCAGCCCTTATCAGGCTTCGTTCACCACTTCGCCAACACCAATTGCGGCACCGAAGCTGTTACGCTCTTTCATGATCTTTTCCTGCAACTTCATGAGACCATAGAGCAAACCTTCGGGACGGGGCGGACAACCGGGGATATACACATCAACGGGCAATGCTTCGTCAATCCCCTGAACCACGCTGTAGGTATCAAAAATACCGCCAGACGAGGCGCAGGCGCCCATGGCGATGACATATCGGGGCTCGGGCATCTGCTCGTAAACCGTTTTGATAACCGGGAGCATTTTCTTGGTTACCGTGCCGGCAATGATAATAACATCGGCCTGGCGCGGCGAAGCACGAAACAGAACGCCCATGCGGTCAAGGTCGAAGCGGGCAGCACCGGTCGCCATCATCTCAATGGCACAACAGGCCAGACCAAAAGTCATGGGCCATAAGGATTTCGCCCGCGACCAGTTCACCAGCTTGTCCAGGCTTGTCGTGACAAAACCATTGCCCAGGGTTTTTGTTTGCTCTATTCCCATTCCAGAGCTCCTTTTTTCCATACATAAACGAAGCCGACGAGGAGAATAATGATAAACACTCCCATTTCGACAAAACCAAAAATCCCCAGGCGCTTAAACATAACCGCCCAGGGATAAAGGAATACTGCTTCGATATCAAACAAAATGAAAAGCATGGCAACAATGTAAAACTTGATCGAAAAACGCTCCTGCGCCGAACTAAGCAGGGGCATTCCACATTCATAGGGCGCCAGCTTGACCTCGGAGGGCTTCTTCTGTCCAATCAACCGGGACAGCACCACGACCGCCACCGCAAAGGCAAAGGCGATTCCGATCAGAACAAGAATCGGCACATAGCTTTCGAGCATAAAACCCACTCCTTCCAAAATACGAATTCTGATGGGGTTCAGACATCAACACCGCCGGGCGCACCTGCCGCAGCGCCCCGAAAATTAGGACAAGTTCCCCCGCATGTCAAGGAAAAAATACAGTATACTGTATGCAATGAATATAAAAAAAGGGAGGGCTTAAGCGCTGATATTGTTGAGCTTTTCGCTCCGAATGAAGACCGGCAAGGTCTTCTTTAAGCGGTCGGCCACCGGCGTTTGACCTGGAACGAAAAATACAAACGTTGTTTGTTTTTTAGTCAAAACCTTTCGCTGTGGTCTTCTTCTGATGAGGCGAGCGCCAGCAGCTCATCGGTCGCGTAGAGGTAATTCTTCCGACAATATTCACACCGGATCTCTGCTCCCTGCTGTTCGCGGGCCATGGCCTCAAGCTCTGACGCCCCCAGACCCGCCAGCACTTTGCTGATCTGGTTACGGCTGCACGAACAGGTGAAACGCAAACGCGTCGTCTGCCGCACGGAAAAACGGCGATCAAGCAGCACTTCTTGGAGTAATTCTGTCGGCCCTGTTCCGCGGCGCAACCAACTGGTAGCCGGGGGGAAATTCCGCAAATGGGTTTCGAGGCGTCCAAGCTGCGTCTCGTCGCCTGGGGGCAGCGCCTGAATCAGATAGCCCCCAGCAGCAGCAACCTGGCCCTGGGAGTCGAGCTCGACACCCAGGGCCACGCAGGAAGGCACCTGCTCGGAATGCGTCAGATACCAGGCCAGATCTTCGCCGATTTCGCTGGTTTGCAACTGCACCATACTGCGATACGGCTCTTTGAGCCCCAGATCCTTGACGACATGGAGAAACCCGGCACGGCCAACCGCCGCGGCCACATCGAAACGCCCGTCGCGCGGTGGCACTGCGGTCAGAGGGTGTTTAACTTTTCCACAGACATGTCCGGCGGCGTCAGTTTCAACCATCAAACGTTCCAGGGGGCCATTGGCTTCAATCATTAATGCCAGACGCTGCTGTCCTTTCAACAAACACCCCAGCAGCGCCGCCCCAGTTAAAAAGCGGCCCAGGGCCACGGTTGCGGTCAAATCTGTCTGCTGCAGGGCACAAATTTCACGCACCAGGCAGGTGGTATCGGCCGCAGCCGCCCGCAGCTGGCCATCCGTAGTAAGCACGCGGACTAAATGGTCAGAGGATTTATGCGGCCCTTGCATAGCTCTCATTCTCTCCAATCCTGGTCTTCAACCCGGCGTAGCTGGGCGTTGATCCGGCCGGCACTGACGGCCATGGCAATGCCCTGCACCGCACTGATTTGTCCTTCGCTGATCCCGCTTTCCCTGGCGACGCCAAGGTAATGCGCCATTCAGGGCTCGCAACCTGCCGCCATGGCGGCCGCGAGTCCAACCAGGAGGATAGTCTGAGAATCCAGCGCAGTATCGGCGCGCACCTGATCATAAAAATCACGATATTTTGCGGCAGTTTTTTCACTGAGCATCGCCTCGTCTCCTCCGAAGAATCAGCTGCGCAAACGTTTGCCCGTACCAATGAGCCAAGCTGTCCAGCAGAATAAGCCGCCGGCCAGAAGTAAACTGACGCCAAACGCACGCGCGAAACTGATATCACCAACGCCGAGAATGGCATGACGAAAGCCGTCGATTAAATAGAATAAGGGGTTCAACTGTGACAACTGACTCCAGGGTTGCGGCAGAATGGAAATCGGGTAGAACACCCCGCCCAGATAGACCAGCGGCAAAATCAAAAAATTCGTGTACATGGACAGGGTATCGAAATTCTTGGCAAAAATGGCGGCTATCAGCCCGAATTGAGCAAACAGAATGCTGGCAAGCATCGCCATCAAAACGGCCAACCCCGGCCATACCCAGGGCAGTTCCGCAAACAGGGCGGAAATCATCCAGGTGACCGCGCCGACTAAGAGACCCCGCAACATGGCAGCGAGAGTATAGGCCATGATAAATTGGGGCGGCGTCACCGGTGTCACCAGCAGGTCAACAATGCCCCCGAGATAACGCGACATGAAGAGTGACGAAGAGCAGTTTGCAAAGGAATTATTGATGATCCCCATGAGAATCAACCCAGGAATCACGAACTGCGCGTAGGAGAAACCTTCGAGCACGCTGATACGTTCACCAAGGGTAGCGCCGAAGACAAACAGATAGAGCGAAGCGGTAATGATGGGCGTCAGCAGAGTTTGCGAGGCCACCCGCATGAAGCGCAAAATTTCCTTGCGCAGCAGAGTGACAAAGGGCAACCAGGTCTTGAACTCTCCCTGAGGACGAAATTGGCTCATCCTTTTCTGTCCTCGCGGGTTAGCTGCAAAAACACATCTTCCAGATGACTCTGATCGGTTTCAAAATCGTCTATTCCCAGATGGAGTTCAGATAACCTATGCAGCAGATCCCCCACGCCTTGTTCGGTCGGCAGACAGAGAACCAGCTGGCGCCCATCGCCATTAATCCGCGGATGATAGGCATCAAGCCCCGCGGGAACCGCCGCCAGTGCCCGCGTTAACCACAAACGCAGGGTGCGCCGCGAGAGGCGGCGCACCAGATCACGCGTCGGCTCCAGGGCCACCAGCTCCCCATAATTCATAATCGCAATGCGACCGCACATCTCCTCGGCTTCTTCAAGGTAATGAGTGGTCAGCAGAATAGTTGTGCCGCGTTGATTGATTTCGCGTACAAAGTCCCATAAACCATGGCGCAGCTCAACATCGACCCCTGCCGTCGGTTCATCAAGAATCAGTAGTCGCGGCCGATGGATGAGGGCCTTAGCAATCATGAAACGTCGCTTCATGCCCCCGGAAAGTTTAATCATTACCTTGTCAAGATGGGGGCGCAAATCTAAGCGGTCAATCAATTCGTTGCGCCAGGGTTCATCGTCTTCAACGCCGTAATATCCGGCGTGCATCTTCAGCGCCTGCTCAATCGTGAAAAAGTTATCAATAACAATTTCCTGATGTACCACCCCGAGCATACGCCGGGTCTGACGGTACTGACTGCGGTTGTCGTAACCAAAGGCACTGATGCGACCGGAATCAATGACCGACACCCCCGAAATCATGTTGATAATCGTGCTCTTTCCGGCTCCGTTGGGCCCGAGCAAACCAAAAATTTCTCCCTGCTCAATCTCAAGGTCAAGGTTTTTGACCGCCGCAACGCCAGCGTAACTTTTATGCAAATTTTCGATCTTTAAGGCTTTTTCCATGGGCGAAACTATAACCCTGTCAAGCAGAGTTACGCAAGAGGCTGGCATGATCTGCCAACCTCAGCTAGAATGACATTTTCAGGAGATAAGACCATGCCAAGACTTGATCGCATCACCACCGGCGGCGGGGATCAGGGTGAAACCAGCCTGGTTGACGGCAGCCGTGTGGCAAAATCTGATTTGCGCGTTTGCGCCTACGGAACCGTTGACGAACTAAATTCCGTCATCGGTTTGCTACGCTGTGAAGAGCTGCCCCCAGGACTGTTTGATAAAATTTGCCAGGTACAAAATCAGCTCTTCGATCTGGGCAGCGAACTGGCAACCCCGGCGGCCATCAAAAATCAAAAACAGGGCTGGGGCATCAGCCACACCCAGATAGAGCAACTGGAACTCTGGCTGCAGGAAAGCAACGCTAAATTGCAACCGGTTGACAGCTTTGTCCTTCCCGGTGGCAACCGCGGGGCAGCCCTCTGCCATCTCGCGCGCACCGTTGCCCGCCGTGCCGAACGTGAGCTGGTAAAACTGGTACAGGCCGGCAATGATGAATCCCTGTGCCTGCGTTACCTCAACCGCCTTTCAGATTTGTTTTTCGTCTGGGCCCGACGATGCAACGACGACGGACGCGCCGATCTTCTGTGGCAACGCGCCCGTGACCAAAAGGTGCCGCACGCGAAATAAGCGTTTGCAAACACTCATTTTTTTGTCACACTGACGCCAAAAGGTTTTCGCTCACTCTCCAAGGAGGAATCTATGTTTACGACTGAAAGTGCAGGCAAAAATACCATTGCCATGGTTCTGGCCGGCGGCAAGGGCGAACGTCTCAGCCCCCTGACCCTCAAACGCGCCAAACCCAGTGTCGCCTTTGGTGGTAAATACAAAATCATCGATTTTGTTCTTTCCAACCTGTTTAATTCCGGCATCAAAAAAGTCTACATTCTCACCCAGTACCGCGCCTATTCCCTCAACAAGCATATTCGTGAATCCTGGGGCAAGTGGACGGGATTGGGCGATTTTTTTGTCGCCATTTCTCCCGAAACCCGCAGCGAAAGTGAAGAATGGTTCAAGGGCACCGCCGATGCGATTTTACAGTACCTGCGTTTTGTTGAAACATCCAATGCCGATTATGTGGCAGTGTTTGGCGGCGACCATATTTACAAAATGGATATCGGCCAAATGATCAACTTCCACCGCGTTAATCACGCCGACATCACCATCGCCGCCCTTGAAGTCCCTTATGAAGAAGCAAAACGTTACGGTGTTTTTTCGGTTGACGAAAATTCGCAAGTTATCGGGTTTACAGAAAAACCGGAAAATCCGGAAAAAATCCCCGGCCGTGAAACCTGCTTCGCTTCCATGGGTAACTATATTTTCCCAACCAGAAAATTGATTGAAGTTTTACTCGAAGGGAAAAAACGCCACTCCGACCTCGATTTCGGCAAACACGTCATTCCCATGATGCTCGAAAACGGTGACCGCCTTTTTGCCTACAATTTCAACGACAACGTTATTCCCGGCATGAAAACCGCCGAACGCGGCTACTGGCGCGATGTCGGCACTCTCGATTCTTACTATGAAGCTAATATGGATCTGGTCAAGGTTTCGCCCCAACTCAATTTGTACAATTACAAGTGGCCAATTCTCACCAATCAAGGCAATCTGCCCCCGGCAAAAACCGTTTTTGACGATGATGATCGCCGCGGACAGAATATTGATTCCTATGTTTGCGCCGGCTGCATTACCAGCGGCAGCACCGTCCGTCGCTCAATTCTCGGGCCCCTGTGCAAGGTCAATAGTTACAGTCTGGTCGAAGATTCCATCCTGTTTGAAAACGTCACCGTTGGACGCCATTCAAAACTGCGCAAGGTCATTGTCGACAAAAATATCAACATTCCCGATGGCTCAATCATCGGCTACGACCCCGCGGCAGATCGCGCCAAGGGTTACACCGTCACAGAATCAGGCATAGTCGTGGTTCCCAGACCCGAAAAGTAATACCCCCTCAGCATTTCTTGTCCGCTAACCCCCAAGCGGGATTCAGCTCTTTTGCGCGCAAGCTGAGTCCCGCCTGGGGCCTTAAAATCCAAATTACTCCTTTTGTCCTTGACTTAAAAACAGCGTTTGTTACTCTAACTAACAAACGTTAGGTTATGGAGTAAATATGGCCAGTCTGTCATCGCGGCGTGAAATCATTTTACAGGAAGCGGCCCACATGTTTCGTGAAAAGGGCTACCGGAGCGCCAATTTGCGTGAACTGGCGAAGCGGGCCGGCATTCAGGGCGGCAGCATTTACCATCATTTTGCCTCGAAACAGGAAATCTTGTTTCAGGTGATGGATGATACCATGAGTGATATGCTTGCCCAGTTAAACGCCCGCCTTGAAGGGGCGGAAACAGCGGCGGAAAAGTTGCGCCGTATGATGCACTTTCACATTGAGTATGTCGTCACCGGCTCGGATCGAACCTACGTCACCGACGATGAATTGCGCAACCTCGAACCGATGAATTATCAGCAGGTGGTTCAAAAGCGCGACCGTTATCAAAAAACGGTTGAGGATATTCTCGCCGCAGGCCAAACGGAAGAAGGTTGGCAGGTAGCAGATCCCAAGCTCTATGCACGGGCCGTGATCAAAGTCTGTGCCGGGGTTGCCAGCTGGTATCGCCCCACGGGTGAACTCCGTATTGCCCAGGTCGCCGAGGCCTACATTCATTTGTTGTGTGCCGGT
>JAACTI010000432.1 GCA_009993495.1 Deltaproteobacteria bacterium
CTTGGGCGTGTGTGGCGGGCAGTGCATGACAATCTCGACACTCCGGTGACGCATGTCGATCTCAAGGGCCAGGGGTCTGATCTGCGGCGCAAGACCCATCAAACCATCCGCAAGGTTACGGAAGACCTTGACGGACGTTTTCACTTTAACACCGCAATTGCGGCAATTATGGAACTGGTCAACGCCGTTTACGCGTGTGACCGTCAGCAGGAAGAGGCGGCGGTGGTGCGCGAGGCCTTGGAAACAGTGGTGCGCCTGCTGTCGCCCTTTGTGCCCCACATCAGTGAAGAACTTTGGCAACGCCTTGGTCACCAGACGTCGGTTGATGTTCAGGGTTGGCCTCAGTGGGATGATGCCGCACTGGTGACTGCCGAGGTTGAACTGGTGGTGCAGGTCAACGGCAAGATGCGCGGCAAGGTTAGTGTGGCTGCGGATGCCACACCGCCTGTGATTGAGCAAGCCGCGCGCAACGAGGCCAATGTTGCCCGTTATATCAGGGACAAAACGGTGCGCAAAATTATTTGTGTGCCTGGTCGACTGGTTAATATTGTGGTGAGTGAATAAAACCGGTGCGCTGGTGGAAAAGTTTAAGCCTCTTGCTGCTCTTCAGCCTGTTGCTAGGGGGCTGTGGTTATCAGCTGAGTCCCGGGCAGCTGCCCGCCGGGATCAAGCGTCTCTACCTGCCCCTGGCTGAAAATACGACCCGTGAACCCAAGCTCGAAAATATTCTGGCCGCGCCCCTCACCAATGTCTTGGCCCGTCAGCGCAATGTGCAGTTGTTGACTGATGCCGATGCTGCCGCCGATGCTGTGCTGCAGGGGCAAATTTTAAGCTATCGGGTACAACCGGCGGCCTATGATGCCAATGACCGCATCAGTGAGTATTTGCTGACAATAACGCTGGAATTCCGCCTTTATCGGCAGCCCGAGGGGCGCTTGCTGTGGCAGGAGCGTTTTGCGCGCGGGGAAACCTATCTGGCTCCACCAAACAAGAATCAACAAGAGGAATTACGGCAGCAGGCGCAGGTTGTTCTGCTGCAAAAGGTGGCGGATGATCTGATATATCGCCTGCTGGCCGTGGGGGCGGAATGACAGCCGAAACCCTGAAAAAAGCGATCAAAAAGCGCGATCTGCCACCTCTTCTTTATCTCTATGGCGAAGAACCCTTTCTCCAGCAGCAGGCGCTGCAACACATCGAGCGGGCGCTGATTGAACCGGGCACAGAAGATTTTAATCGCGAGGTTTTTTACGGCCGTAATCTCGACATTTCTCAATTGCTCGATGCGGTTATGACGTTGCCCGCCTTTGCCCCCCGTCGTCTGGTGATCGTCAAAGAGGCCCAGCATCTGGCGACGGACGCTTATGAGCGTCTGATTGATTATGTTGCCAAGCCCGTTGCTGAAACCTGTCTGGTTTTTAGCGCCGACAAAATTGACAATCGGCGTAAATTTTTTCAGTTGTTGAAAAAGAGTGATGCCCTGGTTGACTTTCGTCCCCTGGGTGAGGGTCAGGTTCCGGCCTTTGTGCGGGGACGGCTCGAAGAGCGAAATTTTCAAATCACCGCCGATGCCCTGCAACTCTTTGTGTTGCAGGTTGGTTCCAGTTTGCACGAAATAGCGACCGAAACTGAAAAACTGATGCTCTATGCCGGCG
>JAACTI010000433.1 GCA_009993495.1 Deltaproteobacteria bacterium
GCACTCGGCGCGGTATAGCCGAACACCCCGTGATCGATGCGTTGATGCAGGGCTTCAATCACTGCCGGTGGTGCGGCAAAATCCATATCCGCAACCCACAAGGGGATAATATCGCGCCCGGCGTAGAGATCCCATTTTTCGCTCCCGGTCTGACGGCGCTCGATGGGCTGATCAAAATTGTAAACGGATTGTGACATATCAGTTTTCCTTTTTTCGGTGCGACAACATGCCAAAGGCGTTGATGCCATGGGCAAGGGTTGTCCGCCCAGAAGGCTGGCGGGCAATGAACCTATTGACCAAGATCTTCCCGAGACAAGCCCAAACGATGCAGATGGCGGTAGAAGGTGGCACGGTGGATACCAAGCAAACGGGCAGCGGCGGCGATATTCCCCTGCGCCCGGATAAAAGCCTGTTGGAGACTGGCGCGATCGGGAGGTGCGTTTTTGTCGCTTGACAGGGCTTTTACGTCAATATAGTCGGTCTCGGTTGGAAACTCGCGCATAGACAGCAGGGGTTCCGCGCCCGCGGTCGAAAATTCCCCGGAAGCGGGGTTGAAACTTTGACGTTCGCGCACCCATTCCCCCAGGGCGCGGGCGCTGATGGCGGGGGCCTGGTTTTCTATCACCAAGCGCTCAATCAAATTGCGCAATTCACGCACGTTGCCCGGCCACAGATAGGCGTCTAGAATGTTGATGGCCTCAGGGGTGAAGCGCTGAATCTGCTTGTGGTAGCGCAGGTTGAACTGGTGCAAAAAGTGGTCGGCGAGCAGGGCAATATCTTCGTTTCGCTGCCGCAGGGGGGGCAGATGAATTCTCAGCACCGCCAACCGATGGTAAAGATCGGCGCGAAACCGGCCCTGATGAACCGCTTGTTCGAGGGAGATATTGGTTGCGGCAATAATGCGCACATCGACCGGTTTGCTGGCTTCACTGCCGACGGGTTGAATGCGACCATCTTCAAGGACGCGCAGTAATTTACTTTGCACCTGCAAGGGCATTTCGCCAATTTCATCCAAAAAAAGCGAGCCGTGCTGGGCCTGTTCAAAATGGCCGCGGTGGGTACGGATGGCACCGGTGAAGGCGCCTTTTTCGTGCCCGAAAAGCTCAGATTCCAACAGCTGCTCGCTGATGGCGCTACAATTAATGGCGGCAAAGGGCCCCTGGCTGCGCTGACTCCGCTGGTGCAAAGCGCTGGCCACCAGCTCTTTACCGCACCCAGTTTCGCCGGTTATCACTACGGCAGCTTCGGTTGCGGCGTAAAGTTCAATTTTGCGAAAAACCTCGCGCATGGCGGGACTTGTGCCAATCAGCCCGGCGTAACCGGTTTCCTGCCGACTAGCAATACTTTCGGGCCGCAAAAAAATCTGCGCCAGGGGGGCAACGTAATCGGCACTCAGACCCGCCAGGCGAAAATTAGCCAGCAGGGGATTGGCCGCAGGGCGCAAGCGGAGCTTGATGTTAAGAACGTCCTGCCCTTGTTCAAGCAATTCATCGAGGAGGGATGCCAGGGGGGGAGAGCAGTCAGGGAAGACCTGCTCAACGAAACGGCCCTTAAGCTGCGCTATTTTTTCGGCATCTGCCGCTGCAAGTCGGGCAGACATATCGACAATGTGCCAACGGCCAGCCTGTTTTTTCAAAATCAGGTC